>JABMRB010000157.1 GCA_013202865.1 Candidatus Nealsoniibacteriota bacterium
ACACGGCAACACCTGGGCGTCTCCCTCACGTCCCAACGCCGCCTGGCTTACGCCAATGCGGAACAAAACCAGCATAAACAACCGAACTCCCGAAACCACCGTTTTTGACAGTCTAGGGCGAGCCCTGACAAGCGAAACGTCGCCCACGATCCGCGAGCCGCGGGGCTTGCCCCCGCGCTTCCTTGCGCCGGGGTAAACCCGGCGGCTCGCCCCTGAAAAGTTTGGGCCGCCGACTGCGATGCTTATCGCAATGAAAAACGGCGCGAATGTTTCCTCGGAGGTTTTCAACGTAGTTGGCTCGCTGATGTTCGTGCTAGGCGTCTCGTCGGGGTTCGCATCGCTTCATTACGTACGCCGAATCGCTGCGCGTCCTCGTCGCTCAAATACACCACAAGCGTAATCGAAGGCCCATTGCAGCTTTGTAATACGGGACAGGCCGTGAAGAATGAATAGTGATGGGGTAGGCCGGGATCAGGGATTATTGCTTGAAGCAGCGCCGGGGACTTTTCGGGTCACGGCGGCTTTTTGGATTGGGGAGCGTGTCGGGAGGTTGCCGATAATGATTGCGGCGTCGTGCAACAACCTGTTGCGTCCATTTGAGCGCACCCGGATCTTTTATGTCAGGGAGGGCAAGATGAGGAAACTTTGCGTGCTGTTGACGTTCGTTCTCGCTAGCGGATTGACGGTAACCTGTCTGGCGGCAGACGTGCCTGAGAGTGCCGACGCAATCGTCTGGCGTAATGTTCGAACGGGCCGGCCGGTCGAGCCGTACGAACTGGTTAGCCACTGCTTCGAGTCGCCTTCGACCTGTAGCCCGTGCGCGACGGGCTGCCAGCAGCCGGCCAGTCGTCCGGTGGAGGTCGCCTATTTCAACTCCTCTTGCCGGGGCAGCTACAAGTTCCCCGTGCCGCCGCAATACACGTATCACTGGCCGGGGATGTACTCGCAACGATGCATGACCGGGTACGTCAGCCCCTATCGTTTTCCGCCGCTGAAGCCTTGTCCGGGCCGATAGGGTGCGTGCTTGCACGCACGTGCCCATACGTTCCGGCCGTTTTCGCGTGGGTGCAAGCACCCACCCTACGTTTTCAACGGGCTGCCAACGCACTGGACAAGTGCTGCCCGATGAGCGAACATAGGGTTATGCTGCACTCAGACTTCGACATTGATGACTTGGCCGCCTACCTGCACCTCACCCCCCAACAGGTGGATCGACTCGCCGGCCGCGGTAAGCTTCCGGGCCGCAAGGTAGCCGGGCGGTGGCGGTTCTCGCGGGCGGAGATCCATCATTGGCTCGAGGAGCGGATCGGGCTCTCCGACGAGGAGGGACTGGTTAAGGTGGAGGGGGTGTTGGATCGCTCGGCCGAGGTCGACAACGAGCGGGAGATCTGCATCGCCGAACTGATACCGATCGAGGCCATGGCCGTCCCGCTGTTGGCCCGAACGCGAGACTCGGTGATTCGGACGATGGTCGACGTGGCTGCCGGGACCGGCTGGCTCTGGGACCCGGCGAAGATGGTCGAGGCGGTTCGTGCGCGGGAAGAGATGCAGTCGACGGCGTTGGAAAACGGCGTGGCGTTGATGCACCCGCGGCGGCCCATGTCGCGGATTCTCGAGCGCTCGTTCATGGCGCTCGGCCGCACCGGAACGAACATCCCGTTCGGCACCGGGGCGCCGATGACGGACGTGTTTTTCCTGGTCTGTTCGATGGACGACCGAGGGCACCTTCGTACGCTGGCTCGGCTCAGCCGTGTGCTGGCGTCGCCCGGGTTCCTTGCCGATTTGCGTGATGTCGCCGACGCGGCGGCCGCACACCGATTGATCGTCGCGGCGGAAGGCGAGTTTTAGGAGACATTTTGGGTGACTGACGTGTCGGAACTCTCCATCCTGCTGATCGGCGACGTAGATCGGTCCGAGTTTCGCCGTGCGCGGGAGGCGCTCCTCGCGGTCGGACGCGTGACGGGCGCTGCCGACGTGGAATCGGCCGAGGAGTTGTTGATCGCCGACGAAATCGTGCCGGACGTGATCGTAATCGCACAGACGTATCCGGCCCAGTACCGGCATGCAACGCTGCAACGGTTGCGGCAATCGGCCCCGCTGGCGCCGCTGGTCGTGTTGGCGGGCAGTTGGTGCGAAGGCGAGATGCGCAGCGGCAACCCCTTGCCTGGGGCGATTCACGTCTATTGGCACCAGTGGCAACCGCGTTGCGATCAGCACTTGCACCGCATGCGGCGAGGAGAACGCTCGGCGTGGGGGTTACCCGTCACGGCCACGGAAGAGGAGCGGCTGTTGCTGCAATCGAGGATCTCAGCATCCCTTGCTGCCGGCGGCACTGCATCCCTTGCTGCCGGCGGCACTGCATCCCTTGCTGCCGGCGGCACTGCATCTCAAGGCCAAGGGCTGATTGCGATTGATACGCCGCGGTTCGAGATGGAAGACTGGCTCTCGGCCGCGTGCCGCAGCCGGGGGCATTCGACCGTCTGGCTTCGCCCGCCGCGCGGGGCTCGGGTCGTGGGCGCTGCGGCCGCGATCTTCGACGGCAGCGACTGCCGCGGCAAGGAGTTCGACCGGTTGCGGCGGCTGGCCGACACGCTAGCGCCCGCCCCCGTCTTGGCACTGCTCGATTTCCCGCGGATTGAAGACCACAACCGGGCACTGGCCGCCGGTGCCGCGGGCGTGATCTCCAAACCGGCGTTGGTCGACGATTTATTCTGGGAGTTGGACCGCGCGATGGGCGGGCGCGACAGTCGCGATCGCGGAGAGCGGTGATCTGTTCCCCCAGGGCCAGCGCGCACTCTAGGTAAAGTGGGCTGGCGCGGTAAGGGCGATGTTTGTATAACCGAGCGTAGTTCAATTGGAGGTAACTGAAAACGCAAGGAGGGTTCGGGGATGAG
>JABMRB010000025.1 GCA_013202865.1 Candidatus Nealsoniibacteriota bacterium
GATCGAGCACGGCCAGCGCCAACATCATCTCGCTGAAGTTCGACGTCGGTTCGGCGACGTTCTCCGAGAGGAACGGACCCTCGGCGCCGTCGGCCAGATATGCGGCGTAGTCGCGCCAGAAGGCGTTGATCTTGACCAAGTCGGCCAGTTGGTTCTGGATGAGCACGTGATGGTAGTTGTTCTCGGCCCACTCCTTGACCTTCGGCATCTTGCGATAGAACCCGCGTGCCGTCCGGCGAAGTGCCAGATCGCTCAGCACGGCGGCCCGATCGCCGTTGAGCATGTCACCAAACCCGGGCGTCAGCGTGCCCCGCCTGCGGCTTGATGATTCCATATCCGCTTTCTTGTCGGCCATCTCCTTCTTGGCCGTGGCAGCCTTCGGCCTCGCCATCGGCCGTCCGCCGCGGCCCGGCGACGGCGCCGCCGTTCTGGACATGGCGCCGCCCGCTATCATGACCGGAGCGTCAACGCTTGGCATTCGTGCTACATCCGCTGGGGCTGACTCGAGAGTCGTCTCTTCAGCCGCGGCGGTTAGATCGAATCGTATGCCTGCCGACTCGTCCACCGACAACGATCGGCCTCGCAGGGCCGTGGCGAATAGGAGTTCCCGTTGACTCGGGTTCGGCGGGAGCAGGGCGTAGAGATCGGCCAGGTGGCGTCGAGCGGCGCCGCGTTCCTGTTTTCCGAGCCGATGGGCCAGCAACACGCGCTCGGCCATGTTCAGTCGGCTGTACCGCCATGGATCGAGGAAGCTGCTCAGGTCGTCGCCAAGCAGATAATGGTCGAGGAACGTCTTGTCCTTCTTGTTCTTCAGGTAGGGAAGAATCGTCGTCTTGAAGAACTCGGGATCCTTTCGGTTGAGGAAGAAACTCAGCTCGTGCGAAGCATACTTCGAGTACTTCGCCTGCTTCTGTTCGTCGGTGAGCGTTGCCCAATTCAGCACGAAGCCGAACTCGGCCAACGTTGGATTGCTGCTTCGCGTCATATAGAGCGCGTAGACCGAGGCGAGCGTGTCGTACGACTGCATCTCGGCGGCCCGAACGTCGTCGATGCTCAGCCGCTCGCCCGCGTCGAGCAGCGAGACCGTCTTTCGTTCGGTGAATCGCTTAGCCAGTTCGAGGGTCCGGGCAAGCCGCATGTCGCGGAACGTGGCGCCGGCGTCGGCGAGCGAAACGCGGCGGAAGACAGCGTCGGTCTGGCTGATCGCCACAACGTGGATGTCCTGACGCTCCCCCAGTTTCTCCTTCGCAATTTGCACGATGCCGTTCTTGTCCGGCACGAGGTTTGCCAGCAGGACGCCCGGCTGCATGAGAAAGTCGAGGTTCGACGGATCGGCGAGTGTCGCGAGTTTCTTGCCGCCGTGAGCGGTTGCGGTGGACGCCGAACCGCCTTCGCCGCTGGAGCGATCGGCGTACTCGCCGCCAGTGGCGGCTTTCTGTTTGCCGGTGTCGGTTTCGCGAATGGCCCACGGATTCAGCAACAGCCCCGGTCGAGCCAGCATGTTGCCGGGCAGCGGGGTCTGCGCGCGGCGTTCGATAATGTAGCGATGTTCGTCGCCGATGTCGCGGCCGCTGAGGTAGACGTTTTGCGACGTGGGTCGCATAAGCGTCGCGATCGGCGGCTGATAGGCCGGGCCCAGCGCGCCACGGAGCGGGAAGACCGGATCGAACCGCGCGACCAGCAAGTGGACCCGGGTCGCCGCGTCGGCGTTGATCAGTTGAACCAGCAGGTCGCCCTCTTTGTTGAGTGCAACGTCGATGACGTGCATCGGCAGGCGGTTCGCGGTTTCGAGGATGCGGCGCTTGCCGGCTGCGAAACGACCGACCATCTCGCCGGCGGTAACGCGGACGGGAATCGCGCGACCTTCGCGTTTGATCTTCAGGCTGTAGTCACCCGGCTTGAGCCCCTTGACGGCAAGGAACCCGCCTTGGACCGACAACGCGTCGAAACAGTCTCTCGTGAACGTTCCACCGCGTTGCTCCAGCAGCGAGTAGTCCACCCGCGAGACTTTTTCCGTGCCGAGGTGCGGCA
>JABMRB010000158.1 GCA_013202865.1 Candidatus Nealsoniibacteriota bacterium
AACGTGCTGGTGGCCGAGTACGACGACCGGCCGGTGCCTAAGGTAATCGACTTTGGCGTGGCCAAGGCGATCGAAAAGCGGCTTGCCGAGAAGACGATGTTCACCCTCGACGGCCAGATCGTGGGCACGATCGGCTACATGAGCCCCGAGCAGGCCAGTCTGAATCAACACGACGTCGACACCCGTAGCGACGTCTACTCGCTGGGCGTGCTGCTTTACGAGTTGCTGACCGGGGAGACACCCTTCGACCGTGTGCGACTCCGTTCGGCGGCCGATCGTGAGAGACAGGCGCGAGCCGAGGCCGAACAACAACGGGCGCGAGCCGAGGTCAATTTACAGTTGGCGATGAAAGCGTTGGACGAGATCTTCGTCCGCGTCATGGAAGGGAAACTTTTCGGTTTGGTGCAGGACGAGAAGCAACGAGATATGGCCCTGTTGCAGAGGGCGCTTACGTTCCATGAACAGTTTGCCAAGGTGAACAACCACTCCCAGGAAGTCCGCCCGATTGTTGAAGATGCGTACCGCAGACTCTTGTCACTCTACGGTAAGCTTGTGGAACGTGTACCCCACGTCGTGGGGCACCGCCGGGCTCAGGGGCACGCTTACGAGCGTCTGGCCACATTGTGCGGTACGACGGGCCGAAACCAGGAAGCCGAACAAGCTTACGGTCTTGCGGTGGCAATCCAGCAACGGCTCGTCGAGGAGTTTCCCTCCGTGCCCGAATATCGACGCGAGCTTGTGGCCAGCCACCGCAATCTGGCTTCGCTACTGAACACCGTGGGCCGGAACCAGGAAGCGAAGCAGCATTTGCAGGATGTAAAAGAACTCAAGCAAAACCTGGAGCCGACGGCCCAAGCCACCACTGCCGACCGGATTCGCTTTGCCGATTTCCGTGATCCAACAAGCCTTCATCTGGTCCAGAATGCCTCGGTGGGCGAAAGCCGGTTGCATCTGACATCGGGAGATCCGCGGACGGTCGGAGCGGCGTGGCTTGTCGAGAAGCAGTCTGTCTCCAGCGGTTTCGAGACGACCTTTCGCGTCCAAATGCACGGCGATGGCGGTGGCGGGTTCGCTTTCGTGATACAAAACCAGGATACCTCGGCCCTCGCGTATGCCATGAGCGGCTTGGGCTACGGCAGCGGAGTAAGTCCGCGATGTGATCGGGTTGCAGGTATTTGCAATCGGTCGTATATGTAGACGCCCGGGCCCCGGGCCGGCTAGGCGACGGCCTGGCCGTTTCTACGTGCGTTGCGTCTACGAAACCCCACTTTTCCTCGACGTTTGCCGAGGTTTCGGACACGGGGATCGCCGAACTCCTTACCTCCCAAGGACTTCCGTTGCGGCCTGGGTCGCCGCGGCTTCGCGCCCGACGTTTCGGGCGTCGTTTCCCGACGAAATCCGAAATAAATCTGGGATTGCTAGCTCCTCGCCTCCCAAGGACTTCCGTGCTAATCCGCAGAATCGGCACGGAATTATCAGTCGGGGGGCTTCGTCCCGCCCGATAATGTGATATAGTAGAAGGGAGGGGACACCAACCACCCAGACACGGGAGAACGAAACGATGAGCGACGAGACCAGAAACCTTCAGTTGTGCGTCGGCCGCCGAGTCTACTGCGGCCTGTACGGTGGGAAGACCGGCACGATCGTCCGGCTGTACGGCCAGCCCGACCCGGCTCGATTCAATCGCTGGCCGGTGGCGCGGTCGTCATGGGCGGAAACGCCGACGTCGACGTGGTCTGGGACAACGGCACGCAAAGCCGCCCGCTGATCGATCCGATCCCGTGCAGCGGGAAACAACGCTTCTTCGGCGTCGACATCTAATTCCGACCCTAATTCACACCCAGGGTATCGACACGCTCAAAGAACACGCCAGGGCGCCTAGGGGAGGGTGTGCTGCACGGCCGTCGACGCTGGCGACGGGCTGCAAGGTGCAGGCCCCGACCACGGCCGTCGAGTGGATCGGCGCCGTCCGCGTCACGCTGTCCGTGGTGACGGCAAGCGGTTTGGTCGTGTAAACGACGGTTACCGTGCCAAGCGGGCGGGTGCCGTGTGGGCTTATCTATCTTATCAAGAACCCCTGGGGTCCTTCCCCACCCCCCCGCGCAGGCCCCGGCCAGGTTATCGCGCGGGGTTTTTTTATACGGCGTCGAAAAAGTGCGGTAAGTAACCCGGGCGCGCACGGCTGTGGGAGTGTAAGAAAAAAACGGCAAGGTCCGGACTGCGAACACCGACCTGATATTTTGGAGGAAATGACCGTGCTTCTCAGCCTTACCAGACTCGACGGCCCTGACTGTCCGAAGTGCGGTTGCGCGGACTCGACCGTGATCGCCACGACGACGCGGCGGGGCCGCCGGGTCGAAGGGTATTTCGGCCAGCGGAAACAGTGCGATCGGGTCCGCTGCAACTTCTGCGGCAAGATATGGGCCGCGCCACCGAAGGCCGAATAACCCGACGACCCTGGCATTACCCACGAAAAACCCGGAAGAACCAAAGGGAAAACCCCCAGGCCACTAAACAGCGGATTTGCCCATGAAAAGCAGGGGTTTGGGGGCCAAACTCGCCACTTGCGAACGCGAAAAATGACGCGACCGTGGCGCAAGCTTGACGTTTGATCTTTGACAATTCGGGACGTTTGGCTGCCGGGTGTGGCGAACCCGGCGGCGTTGGAGTCAGCGCCGGCGTCGCCGCCAAGCGCAGACGCCAAGCCCCGCCAACACGCCCAACAGCATCACCAGCGTACCCGGCTCGGGAACCGCCACCGCCCCAGCAGGAACCGAATCCCCGAACGCCGCTTCGAGAATCATGTAGTCGCCGAAATCTATGTCGCCATCGAAATCGAAATCTCCCTTCGACCAATCGCCCGGCCCGCCGAACCACGCCTCCAGAATCATGTAATCCCCAAAATCAACATCCCCGTCCAGGTCTGCGTCGGCGTCGAGTAGTGTGTGTAACGAGAGGGTGACCTGATTGTCGGTTTCGTAGTCGATGCCGGCGATGTATGCCTCACCGATGCTGTACGGTTCGCTTCCACCGCCGACCGTCTCGAATGTGCCGCTTGACGATTCGTAACTGACCACCGCATAATCACCCCCGAACTTCGATGACGAATCACCGCCGGGTATCCAGGTGAGCGACAGGGTGTCGCCACGTGCCGCCAAGTTCAATTCGCCCGCAAGGTCAAGTCGGTCGCCCAACCCCGGGCCGCCGAGTTCGACCGAGAGGGCAGAGCCGGATTGCAGTGCGATACTGCTGACCGAAAGGGTTCCAACGCCGTCACCCGGAGCGATAGTCCCACCCCACTCGACCACAATCGGGGCGGATGTGGTAACGACGCCACCGCCGGTTAGTGTGCAGTCGGCCGCCACGATTATGCCATCGGTCACAGACAACTCTCCACCGGCCGCTATGTGCAGCGTGCCGTTTTCGAGAGAAACGGACCAAGCTTGTTGGGCAGCGGAGTCCAGCAACACGGTGTCCCCGTTGGCGATGGTTGTCTCGTTGAACTCATCGGGCAATTGATTAGGGACCCAGTTGGCGGCCGTACCCCAGTTGGAATCGCCGTCACCGTTCTTGTTGTCCCAGGTCAAGGGCGGGGATACGGATACCTCCACTACCCCCTGCAACGGCATGCCCGTCCACTCCGGCGTGTCAAACAGGTTATTCCATGCGTATTCCGGATCGTAGCCAATGTACCCCTGTTGAACCCAGTCTGTTTGACGCCCATCGAGACCTGTATCACTCGGCTGATTGGGGGCCCAGTTCGTGTAAGTCACTGGTTCTCCGCTTGACCAGACATAGACACCCTCTTCCGCCATATCGTTCAAGCCAATCCACAGCAGCCGCTCGATATCCCATCCTGTCCCGTTGTTGAACGTTTCCCAGACCCAAAGGTCCTCGTCGGCATTGTTGATAGTCGCCAAGTGTCCCCTCAGCCTAATGGCCTCCGCCTCCGCGTCCGGCCAATTACTGGCTGACAGCATATGATACGTGTGCCCGTTGGATGGATTCACCTCTGTTTGCACTACGTCTGAGTACGCGCTCGCGCAGCAAATCGCCGATACTACTCCCATCAAGACTGCAATTCGCTTTCTCATCTTGCTGTCTCCCTTTGTTCGGAGGCGACCCGCCGCCCAATATCGAAACAAACAACCGCCGCAATTCAATCACTGCCTATGGAACTCACCGTCTCCGCCGCCAGCCATACGCCAGCAGACCGACGGAACCGATGATCAGCATCGCCAGCGTCCCCGGTTCCGGAATGTTCATTGCCGCCGACTCGCCGCCGGCCCTATCCCCGAACGCGGCCTCCAAGATCATGTAGTCGCCGAAGTCCACGTCGCCATCGAAATCGAAGTCGCCCTTCGACCAATCGCCCGGCCCGCCGAACCACGCCTCCAGGACCATGTAGTCGCCGAAATCTACGTCACCGTCTAGGTCGGCGTCAGCGGCCAGCAGTGAGTGCAGGGAGACAGTGACCTGATTGCCTGTGTCGTAGTCGACGTCGGCCACGTACGCCTCACCAATGCTGTACGGTTCGCTGCCACCGCCCACCGTCTCGAACGTGCCCCCCAACGATCCGTATTTGGCCACTGCGTAGTCGCCACCAAACTTCGACGCCGCACTTGGGAACATCCATTCGAGCGACAGGGCTTCACCGGACGCAACCAAGTCCAAGTTGCCGGATACCTGGATTTGGTCATGCCCACTACCGGGCGCGGTGCCACCAAGTTCGATTTCCAGTGTGGCCGAAGGGCCAAGCACCAGATCACCGTCGAACAAGACAATGGCTGAACTGTCACCAGGGGCATAGGTGTCATAGAAGGTAATGGTCCCCCCAAAGTCGCCACTGCCGGTCACCGGAGCGTTGAAGCTGATGCCTGCGCCGTCGCCCTGGACATAGCCCTCGTTCTCGAACTCATCATTGAAGTTGATGCCTGCGCCGTCGCTCTGGACATAGCCCTGGTTCTCGAACTCATCGTTAGGCGTGTTTACCTCGCCATGCCCGACAAGCGTCTTCCCCTCTTCCAGCAGGATGCCGTTAGGAGCGTTTAGCGTTCCGCCAGCGCCCCCAATACCAATCCTGTTAGGCGTGCCCAGCACGGCCTTGTCGTGATCGTGGAGAGTAACGCTGTAGCTCCTGATCCACATTTCTCCGTCGCTGTTAAAACCGCTGGTGGAGTCGGTTTGGCCCAGCACTAAATCACCGGTTGCAACCACTCTCGACCCTGACTCGGCGGCAACACTTGCGTCAACTATGCCCGATCCATAAAGATTGGTGCCCGCTCCAAGCGATACACCGTTGCCCGCTGTCAGCGTCCCGTCCACCTGAAGTGTACAGCCAGTCCAAACACTCACATCTTTAGCCAAGGTCAAGTGCCCGGCGGGCGCGATGTGCAGCGTGCCGCTATAAATGGAAACCGCCCTGGCCACTTGTCCGGGCGAGTGGAGAAGCACGGTGTCCCCGTTGGCAATGGCGATACTTGAGTCAGTGTCGGGCACTCCATCCGGCTCCCAATTCGCGGCAGTTGCCCAGTTGGAATCTCCCCCTTGGTTGTCCCAGGTTATAGAGTGGAGGGGGTTGGCGTCGAATAAGTAGGCCGAGCCAGATTCGCTACCCGCGTCCTCGTTTCTGTATGCCCCAACAATGGCCGCGTTGTCGCTGATGCCTACGGACCGGCCGAACGCGTCGCTCTGTGCGGCATCGAAGGCAGTGAGCTTGTCAAATTGGTCGCCCGTGGTCACGTCGAACAGATAGGCCGAGCCGGAGAGCACCCCGACGATGGCCGTGTTGCCGCTGATGGCCACCGAGAAACCTAAACCGTCGTGCTGTGCGGCATCGGCCGCTGTGAGCTTGTCGAGTTGGTTGCCCGTGGTTACGTCGAACAGATAGGCCGAACCGGAATCGTTGCCGTCGTCGTCGTCGTTTCTTTCCCCGACAATGGCCGTGTTGCCGCTGATGGCCACGGAGTAGCCGAAGTGGTCGTACTCTACCGCGTCGGCGTCGGTCAGCTTGTGGAGTTGGTTGCCCGTGGTCACGTCGAACAGATAGGCCGAGCCAGAATAGCGGCCCGCGGCGTCGTCCCCGTATGCCCCGACAATGGCCGTGTTGCCGCTGATGCCCACGGAATGGCCGAACAAGTCGTACTCACCGAGATCGGTGGAGGTCAGCTTGTGGAGTTGGTTGCCCGTGGTCACGTCGAATAAGTAGGCCGAGCCGGATTGACTACTTGCGTCCTCGTCGAGGAATGCCCCAACGATAGCGGTATTACCGCTGATGGCCACGGAATGGCCAAAGTGGTCACCCTGTGCGGCATCGGTGGCGGTTAGCTTATGGAGTTGGTCGCCTGTAGTCACGTCGAATAGATAGGCTGAACCGGAATAGAAGCCCGCGTCGTCGTCCCCGTATGCCCCAACGATAGCGGTATTACCGCTGATGGCCACGGAG
>JABMRB010000159.1 GCA_013202865.1 Candidatus Nealsoniibacteriota bacterium
CAGCATCGCGATCGTACCCGGCTCGGGAACGGCCGCCGCACCGGCTACTGGGCCCGTATCGTCCGCGTTGCCGAAGTTCGCTCGCAAGGCGGCCCAGTCGCTGAGCCACGACCCGGGACGGCCGCGACAGCGCCGATCGACAATTCGACGGGTTCCACTCTGTCGCCGCGCCCTCGCAATCCGTTGCTGCGGACGCGGGCCCGGGCTATACTGGGGACCCCCCGGAAGGTGACGTGTTCCGTTTGAGGTTCTTAGATCGTAGGAGAAGATGATGGCGTTTAGACCGTTGTCTACACTGAGTCTGGTCGTTGCTTTGACCTGCATCGCTTCGGCCGCTTCCGGCAAAGACGTTACCCCGCCCGACAATGCTCCCGCCGCCGTCCAGTGGAACGCCGAGGATGGTAAGCTGGAAGGCGCCAAGCGCAGTTCGCCGGTCCTGTTCACCGTCCCGGGGCAATTGTACGACTACACGCCCCGGGGGCCCGATTGGTTCTTCAGGAACCATGCCCGCGCCGGCGGTGGTGAATCGCCTTGGTGGTTCTCGGAGATCGACCGGCCCTTCGAGCATTGGTCGGTGTTGGCGCGGTTCAACTGGCGGCAGAAGGAACTACAGGGCAAGCACCCCGGTGCGCCGCAACGGGAAGTGGAGTTCGCGGACCTGGGCCTTTCGGGCGACCGCGAGTACCTGGTCTTCGAGTTCTGGGGCCAGGAGTTTCTGGGCAAATCGAAAGGTTCGTTTACCGCGCCGGCGCAAGATGTGAACAACGGGCTCCAAGTCTTTGCCATCCGCGAGGCGCGCGAGCATCCGTGGGTCCTCTCGACCACGCGGCACATTTCGCAAGGCGGCGTGAGCTTGCTCGACGAGCGTTGGGATAGCGGCAATAATACCCTCTCGGGCAAAAGTGCGGTAGTAGTCGGCGATCCGTACGTGCTGACCGTCCATCTTCCGGAAGGTTTTCGGCTCGAAAGTGCTGAGGTCGGCGACGAGAAGGTGGAGTTTGCCGGTCAGAAAGAGATCGCCACGGTTCGAGTCGTTCCATCGGCGACGAAGACCGTGCAGTGGAAGATGAAGTTTACGAAGTGAGGAGTCACCTCAAATATCCGTTAACACTCCGAGAAAGGAACAAACCCATGACACGCAACGCTTTTTCTCTTCTGTTCGCTCTGGCGGTCGTCGCTCTGACGGTCACGGCCACGGCATCCCCCTGCCACGCTGCCGCCGATGAGGCGAAGAAGAAGATCGTTTTCGTCCACGGCAAGGCGAGCCACGGTTACGGCGGCCACGCCTACGGTCCCGCCTTCCGCATGCTGGCCCGGATGCTCAACGACAAGGTGCCCGCGGTGACCGCGGTGGTCGTCCAGGACGACGCGGACCTTGCCGTTCTGGACACGGCCGACGCCGTCGTGCTCGGCAGCGACGGCGGGCGGCTCGTGAAATCGCTCGGCGACCGGCTCGAACCGCTCATGGAAAAGGGTGTGGGGTTGGCGTGCATTCACTACACCGTGGATCCCACCGATCCCAAAGCGATCGAGCGGCTGATCGCCTGGATCGGCGGTGCTTACGAGCGGCACTGGTCGGTCAACCCCCACTGGGAAGCCGACTTCACGAAGTTCCCCGATCACCCGGTCGCGCGGGGACTCAAGCCGTTCAAGGCGCAGGACGAGTGGTACTATCACATGCGGTTCGCCAAGGACATGAAAGGCGTGACGCCCATTCTCTCGGCCGTACCGCCAGAGAGCACGCGTCAACGCCCCGACGGCGCCCACAGCGGCAATCCGCACGTCCGCGCCCGTACGGGAATGGCGGAAACGGTCGGTTGGGTCTACCAGCGGCCGGGCGGCGGCCGCGGTTTCGGGTTCACCGGCATGCACACGCATTGGACCTGGGCACAGGACAGCTACCGGACATCGGTGCTCAACGCCCTGGTCTGGATCGCCGGCGCGGAGGTCCCCGCCGACGGTGTGCCGTCTAAGACGCCGACGCTCGAAGAACTGGAAGCCGACTTGGGTATGCCGCGGCCGAAGAACTTCAACGCCGACGCCATGCGAGAGACAATCAAGGCGATGAACCCGTAGGGTGTTTGGCCGTAGGGTGCTTGCACGCACGCACCCATAGGTTTCGGCCGTGCAAGGACTCACCCTGCCTGGAGAGAAGACCATGCGACGTGCTCTATTGATCGTCTTGCTATTGCCCCTCTTGCCCGCCCACGCCGTCGCAGAAGGCACGCCGATCCCCTACGGCGATCTCGTCGGCAGGCTCTACGATCTGAGGCGGCTTGCGACACCGCCACTGCCGGGTGAACGATCGGGCAACTTCGCCAGTTGGGACCGAGGGGCAAAGTACGACTCTGAGAAGGGCCATTACGAGGCATGGCATGCCAACTCCGACGGGGGCGGGTTCATTCGCCGCGAAGGGACCGGCATCGTCGCCGCGGAAATCGACGGGCCGGGCGTTATCTGGCGCGTGTGGTCCGCGATGGCGAAAGAGGGCCACATCAAGATATTCATCGATGGCCACGACGAACCGGCGCTCGATGTCCCCTTTGCAGACTACTTCAACAATCAGAGCGGGATGTTCGCCTACCCCGAGTTGGTGCTCACCTTGTCGCGCGGACGCAATAGCTTTGTGCCGATTCCCTTCCAGAAGTCGTGCAAAATCGTGCTCGAGAAGAACTGGGGGGCGTACTACCAGTTCACCTACACGCGGTTTTCTCAGGACACGACGGTTCCCAGCTTCCGCGGTGAATTCAATGAGGCGGAACAGGCGGCCCTTCGGAAAGCCAACGACGTGTTCGCCGCCCGAGGCGCCGATCCCAAGCCGCATGGCGCCGATCGGCAGACCGTGGTCGAAACGGTCACGATTGCCCCTGGCGCAAGTGTCGACGTCTGCCGCTTGACGGGCCGCCGAGCGATCACGCAACTCCACGTCGTTCCCGATGCCGACGACGACAACCCGATCCGGACGCTGCGCGAACTCGCACTTTCGATCACTTGGGACGACGACCGCCAGGCGGCCGTTTGGACGCCGCTGGGTGACTTCTTCGGCACGGCGCCGGGCATCAACCACTTCAAGTCGATACCAACCGGGATGACCGACGATGGTTTCTATGCCTATTGGTACATGCCGTTCTCGAAGTCGGCCCGCATGACGGTCGCCAACGACGGCGCGAAGCCGCGAACGCTCTCGTTGAATGTGGTGCATGAGCGCGTCGACACGGATAAGCCGCTGCTGCGTTTCCATGCCAAATGGCACCGCGACGCATACGCCGGCGTGGACGAACAGTCGTTCACCCACGGCGAGCGCTGGCCCGACTGGCCGATACTGGTCACGGAAGGCCGTGGCCGGTTCGTCGGTGTGAACCTGCACGTCTGGAACCCCAATCCATTCGGCCGCGTCACCAAGGTGCTCGACGTCGATGCAAGCCGGCTCTCGCCGCGTATCTTCGGCACGATGCAGACGGCGGCCAGGAGCTGGTGGTGGGGTGAAGGGGACGAGAAGTTCTTCGTCGACGGCGAAAAGATGCCTTCCACGTTCGGCACCGGCAGCGAGGATTACTTCGGCTACGCCTGGGCGGCACATAACCCGGTCGAGTTCGAGAGCGCTTTGCAGAACCAGCCGCTTAACAAGAACGACAGCCTGGGGCACGTGTCGAACAACCGGTTCCAGTTGGCCGACAACGTCCCGTTTCAGACCCGTTTCGAGGCGGTGATCGAGAAGTATCATCCCAACACGTGGCCACTTCTCTACTCCAGCACGGCCTACTGGTACCAGGCGGCCGGCGAAGCGGATCGATACCGGCCGATCCCCGTGGCGCAACGCGTCGACTACTACGTGCAGCCGACCCGCAAGGCCTTGGTGCCCGCGGACGGGGTCTATGAAGGCGAACGGCACTTGCTCTTCGATCCGCCGGCCCGTGTGCAGCCGATGGCGTCGTTCGGCAACGGTTGGAGCGGCGGGCATCAACTGCTGTGGCACGGCAAGAGTGGCGAGGAGGCCTCGGTTGCGTTCGAGGTCAAACAGCCATACCGGGGCCCGATGACGGCCCGGTTCACGCTGGCCCCCGACTACGGCGTCTTCGACGTATTGCTCGACGCAAAGCTCTTGAAGAAGGGGATCGATCTGTACGACCCCAAGGTAGTCCTCGGTCCTAAGCAGGAACTCGCCGCGGTCGAACTATCGCCGGGCAAGCACAAGCTGACGTTCCGTTTGACCGGCAGCAACGAGCAGGCCAGCCCCTTCCAAGGCAAGTTCTTCATGCTGGGCCTCGACTACGTAGCTCTGGGACCGGCTGAGTAGGAGAAAAGTCGCTGTTCGCAGGGCGAACAGCGACTATCGGCGAGAGAACTCCCCTGACAATGACAACGAGAATTATGCATGCACACAGCGTAATGCCACCTTAGTGGGGTGTGATGGAATTCGCGGGAATCCTGCCGAACAGGATTGCGTCGAGCCCGAAGATCGGCCATGCCGGGGACTAACTCGGGCAAGAAAACTCGGAACATTTCCACATTTCCTGCACGTTTATTGACATCATCGTACGAAACTGTTATAAAACACATATCTTGTTTTCGCTGAAGGCGCTATCCGCGATTGACTGTGGACACTCGGGAGTGTCGCTCGGCTCATGTCTCTGGTGAAAGGAGATCTCAAAATGGTGAGAGTTTTCAGTGTTTTTCTGGCCCTGACGGTCATCGTCTGTCTGGCCCCGGCTGCGATTGCCGCTGGCGGCCCCGGCAATGGCGGCGATCAGGGCGACGGCGGCCCTGGCCCAATCTGCACGATGTCGGCGATGGAGGTCACGAGTTGTCCGGCCACGCTGACGGCCTGCGCCCAAATTCGGACGTTCTGTCCGGCCACGGAGACCAGGTGTCCCCCGATGATGACCAAGTGCTACGGGATGGAGACCCGTTGCCCAGCCGAGCAGACCATGTGTCCGCCCGCGCTGACCGCTTGTATGGCGGTGGCGACTCGGTGCCCGCCGGCACCGACCACGTGCCCGCCCGCGCTGACCGCTTGCACGAAGTTGGTGACCCGCTGTCCGGCGGTAGCTACGGAATGTCCTTCGGGCCGAACGCGATGTCCGACGACGGCAACGCGTTGTCCGTCGGAAAGGACGAAGTGCCCCGGACTGCAGACGCGGTGTCCGGAAACGCCGACCACGTGCCCGCCGATGCTGACCGACTGTGCGGCGTTGGACACACGGTGTCCAGCCGACTCCACGAGGTGCCCGCCGACCTTGACGGACTGCAACGCGATGGCGACGCGTTGTCCGCCTGTTCAGACGCAGTGTCCGTCGACGTGGACGAGATGTTCGGATTCCCAGACGCGGTGTCCGGCCGAGAAGACCACGTGTCCCCCGATGCGGACGCGGTGTCCGGCAGAGACGACGAAATGCCCACCCATGTCGACCGAGTGTCATCAGGTGCAAACTCGGTGCCCGGCATTGTCAACTGAGTGTCCGCCGGTCTTGACCGACTGCAACCAGATGGCAACGCGTTGCCCGGCCGATGCGACAAAGTGTCCGCCACGCTGGACGAACTGTCCCGCCGTGGCGACGCGATGTGACGCCACCGAGACCGCGTGCCCGACGTGGCGGAATCGATGCCCGCCCGGCGGCGGCGACGTATCGTTGCCTTCGACTTCAACCGTTGCAAGCGGTTCTACGTTGATCGTGCGGCTCCCGCCGCCGCAGACGTAGTCCCCGGTTGCGCTACGCAGAAACGAAGAACCCGTGCGAGGGTGGTCCGTTGACCACCCTCTTTTTTTCCGTTGCTGTTTCCCCGTAGAGGAGCGAGCCGGAGGTGAGTGGATCGGGCAACGACAGGAAAGAAACACCCGCATCGGCCCTCAATTACTGCGGTCCTGCGGCTCCGGTGGTGGTTGCTGCGCTGGCGGGACTGGTCGGCGCGTGGATTGCCGCGGGGGCGGCCGGCGTGCTGGGGCATCCGTTGCGGCGCGGGCTGGCATGCGCGGCGCTCTCGGCGGCGGTGGTGGCGGCGTGGCCGAAAGTGGGGACCCGGGCCGTGCGACTGGCGGTGTTGGCCGCGGGTGCAGCGGTTGCCGTGGCCATGATCGCTTCGATGCTGCCGCCGGTCAACGTGCTGGCCGCTGCCGTGGTGTTGGCGGCCTTGGGCCACGGTCATTCGGGTGCAAACCGGAGGACGCTCCTGCTGGCGGCCGAGGCGGTGGTTCTGTTGGCGCTCTATCGACTGGCCTACACGTCCATCCCATGGGTCTGGCATCTGGCGGATAGTCTGGGCGGCGTGCTCGGAAGCATCGCGGGGGTGTTTACGTGGCGCCCGCTCACGGTAGGGGCAACGTTCGCCGGGCTGGACGTGCTGCTGACGATGACCTACCTGGCGATTATGGCGCCGCTGCGGTCTGACCGGTCGGCGGCACTGCGCTCCGACCGCCCGGCGTCCGAGAATCGCCAGTGGTTGTGGCAAATCCCGGTTGCTCTCCTGGCCGTGGTCGTCGGGCAAGGCGTCTATCTTATCGTGCTGTCGTTGGCCGAGGGTTTTCCGGCAACGTTGCCGAAGGTAGACGTACCCTTGGGCAACCAGCAGTCCGTGCAAAGCATGCTCGACTTTCTGAGCATGGCGGCCTTGCAGAGCAAGATCTTCCCGTGGCACTTGCCCGCGGCGGCAATCGCTATCCAAGTGCCGATCGGCTGGATCCTTTGTCGCTGGCTGGTGCGTTCGGCGCCGGTCTGCTCGGACAAGGGGAACGCCAAGGCCGAGGCCGCCGGGAGCCCATCGCGACTATGGCTCGGTTGGGGCGCAACGGCAGCGGCGATTCTGCTGGCGGTCTGCCTGCCGATGCTGACGACGCTCCGCACGCAGTCGCCCAGCCTGGTGGGCAAGAAGATCGTGATGTACGAGAAGGGCTACCTGAATTGGCTGAAGCCAAAACACGGCGACTACGGAAGATTCTCGGTCGGGATGTATGGAATGCTGCCGATCTACCTGGAGAGCCTCGGCGCCACGGCGGTCATCTCACCGGACCTGTCGGCCGAAGACCTCCGCGGTGCCGATGCGCTGGTCCTCATCCTGCCGGACCAGCCGTGGAAGAGGAGCCAATTGAAGCGGATTCGGCAGTTCGTCCGGCGCGGCGGGAAGCTGCTTGTGATGGGCGAACACACGGTTCGTGAAGAGGACGGCGACAACCGCTTCAACGAGGTGCTGGAGCCGACCGGCATGCGCGTGCCGTTTGATACCGCCATGTACGCCGTCGGCGGTTGGCTTCATTCGTATCAGCCGCTGGCCCACCCCACCTCGGCGGGTATCCCGGACGAGTCCAACGATTTCGGCGTGGTCGCCGGCGGTTCGGTCGACGCGTCATGGAACGCCGATCCGTTGCTGGTCGGTCGTTGGGGTTGGACCGACCTGGGCGACGACGTCAACGGACCCGCCAAGCTGGGTGACTATCGCTACACGAGCGGCGAAAAGCTTGGCGACGTCGTGCTGGCCGCCGAACGGCCACTGGGCAAGGGCTCGGTGATCGTCTTTGGCGACACGAGCGGCCTGACCAACCTGCTAACCGTCGGATGCCACCAGTACACCTCGCGCCTGTTCGCTTACCTGGGCGACGATGCGATCGGGCCGCACGCTGTCTGGCGCCGGTACGCTGCGTTGTGCATGATCGTGGTGTTGGCGATAATCCTGATATGGCGGCCGACGCTGCATTGTCCTGCCGCGGTCGCGGTCGCGATGGCTCTGTCGCTGGTCGTCTGCACGACGATCACCAACCGCGTTTGGGAGGTCCTTCCCGACGGCGGGCACAAGGAGCCGAATAATCTGGCTTACATCGACACGTCGCACGCCGAGGCCTTCAGCCACGAGTCGTGGCGCCCCGACGGCATCATCGCGTTGTCGATGACCCTGATGCGCAGCGGCTACCTGACCCTCACGCTGCCCGAAATGACGCCCGAACGGCTCCGCCGCGCAAAGCTGCTGGGCTCCATCGCGCCGAACCGGGAGTTTTCGAAGAAGGAGCGGGAGACGCTCGACGACTTCGTTGATGCCGGCGGGATCTTCATCTGTACGGTCGGTTACCGCGACGCCGGACCGAGCCGGGCAATGCTCAGCGACTTCGGATTCCACGTGGGATGGGCACCGGCCGATTTGGACAGACCGGGCGCCGAACCGATCCCCCTGGGACATTTCAAGAGCGCCTATCCGGACGACCCTCGCGCAATGCAGGCCGTCCGATTTCACGCCGGTTGGCCGGTTGCGTGCGATAGGTCCAACACGCTGGTGGTCAGTCGCAGGCCTCCCGATCTGCCGCTGATCATCGTCAGGCGTTACGGCAAGGGACTGATTGCCGTCATTGGCGACACGGGCTTTGCGATGAACGAGAACTTGGAAAGGATAGACGGGGCGCCCATCGAAGGCGCCTACGAGAATGCCGAGTTCTGGCGATGGTTCCTGACGCTGCTCGGGGCGGGAGAGGCTCAATCTGCGGCCGCGCCCGTCAACGACGGTTCCGCCGCGCCCGTGAACGATGGCTCCGCCGGGCATGACGAACCGGACGCGAGCCGAGAGGAGACGCCCTGATGCGCACCTGGATCGGTCTCGCGTTGTTGTCGGTCTCCTGGCTGTTCGGGCTGAGCTACTATCATCAGACCGATTGGGAGCTTTGGTGCGCAACGATCATCGCCGGTGTGGCGTTTCTTGGCCGATCGGGCGCGCGAATGCCTTCGCGCGGCGAGTCGGCCGTTGCGCTGGGGCTGTGCCTGGTTGCGTTGCTGTTGGGGCCTTGGCCCGCGGCGCACGGGCTCGAACCGTCCAGAAGTTTCGGGGCGGCGGCGCTGGAAGTGTTGTCGGTGGTCTTGCCGTATCGCATCGGGCTGGTCCTGTTAGTTCTTGGCTTGGCACTTCACCTGCTGGATGTGGGGTTGCGTGCCGCATTGCAGTCTCCCCGCACGCCCGACGCGGACTGCAGCACGGCCCTGGACCGCTTCGCACGTCAGCTCCTGGGCTGGCTGAACCGGCTGCCGCGGCAGGTCTGCACGGCCCTGCTCGCCGGCGGGGGAGTGCTGTTAGCACAGTCGGCGGCGATCCTTGCCTATCGGGCGTTTACGGCCAGATCTCACGAATTGCCATGGCCGTTGCCTCGCTTGATCGGTGCCGTTGCCGGCTTATTGGGCGTGGACGTGGCCGTATACGAATCGACCCTGGCGACGCACACGATGCGGGCACAGCAGATGCTCGGTGCCACGTGGGAACTGCTACTCGACCCGCCCACGCTCTGCTTCGTCGTCGGGGCCGTCGTGCTGCTGAGTTGGAGGCACTGGACCGATCCTTCGCCCGAGCGGCGTCCTTGGCATCTGGCCCGTTCCGTCGCGATCCTTCTTCTGCTTGTCGCGATTTGGCTGCCGTTGCGTGCCGGCCTGTTGATGGCGATCTTCGTCCACGACGTGCTCCGGCTGGAACACGAGGACACGTTGACCTCGATGTGGATCTTTTGGAGCCCGTGGATGCATCTGACGCTGTTGGCCGGGCCCGTGCTGGCGGCGTGGCGGTTTCTGCCGGGCATGGCGGCGGAACACTCCGCGGCTTCGTCGGCGCCCCAAGGAACCGGACCGGCGAGACGGCGACAGGTTCTGGCGGCCTCGCTCGTTGCCGGCGGTGTGGCCCTGCTAGCGGCCGCCGTGCTATGGAACCCGGTGGGGACCAGGCAGCAAGGCCGGGTGATCGTCGAAGAGTTCGATCCCAGGGGGCCCGATTACATCTGGGAACGGGCCGACAAACCGTTCGATACCGAGTGGTACGGCCACCTCTCCGGCTACAACTTCTATTGCATCTACGACTACTGCTCTCGCTTCTATCACACGAGCCGACGGTCGAAGGGACCGCTCGACGCCGACGTCCTGGAGAATTGCGACGTGTTGGTGCTCAAGGTCCCGGTCCGGGCCTACTCGAAGGCGGAAATCAAGGCGGTCCACAAGTTCGTCGAGCGGGGAGGCGGGCTGTTGTTGATCGGCGAACACACCAATGTCGACCCGAACCGCTTTGAACTCCACGACGATGCCGGGTCGGATCCGGTGGCAGCCGCCACACTGGGTTCGAGTGCCTACCTGAACACGATCTCGCGGAAGTTCGGATTCATCTTCCGCGACGACTGCCTGTTCGGCCTCGACTCCGTCTTCGAGCAGCATTGGACCCCGCCGGTGATACCGCATCCGATCGTGCAGCAGATGCCGCCGATGGATTTCGCCACGTCCTGCTCGATCGATCCGGGCAATTCCCCGGGACGTGCGGTGATTACCGACACCGGGTTGAAGAACCTCACGGCCGACTATCACGTGTCGAACTTCTATCCGCCTGCCGACGATCGGGCCGACATGCGCTACGGGGCGTTCGTCCAACTCTGGGCAACTCGCTACGGCAAGGGACGCGTGCTGGCGTTTACCGACTCGACGATCTTCTCCAACTTCTCGACGTTTACGCCCGGCAAACCCGAGTTGATGCTGGGGATGATCGAGTGGCTCAATCATCGCGACAATTGCTTCGACCCGCGATGGCCCTTGGCAGTACCCGCCTTGATGTTGCTGGTTGCCGGTCTGCTGGCTGCACGCGGTTGGCAGGGGGCGCCACTGGTGCTGATCGCAGCAAGCCTGCTGGCTTTCAGCACGACCGCAACGGGTGTGCAGATCGTCCATCGTCGGGCCATGCCACCGCCCGAGCCGATGTCGGGCAAAGAGATGGTCGAGGTCGTGATGGACCGGGAGGTCTCTTCCGGCAAACTCCCCGCCACCGGGTTCATCTCCGGCAAGGAGGACGAATTCGGAATCTTCGAGCGTTGGATTCTGCGGCTGGGGTACTTCACTTCGCGCCAACAAGGGACCGACGTCTTCGACAAGGACCTCGTCGTCTTTCTCTATCCGAACCGGAAGGTGCCCGACGCCTTTCGAGATGCGCTGGTGCAGTACGTAGCGGCCGGCGGAAAAGTCCTCGTGATCGATTCGGCGGAGAACGAGAAGGAAGAGAAGAAATCGACGGCGAACGATTTGCTCGAGCCTTTCCAACTTTCGGTGGAGTATTCCGCCCCGCGACGCGGCCAATTGTCCGATACGGACGGGATGCCGGCCGTGTGGGTTGAGCACGCCTGCGAGGTGCGCGGTGGCCGGCCGCTGGCAAAGGTCGACGGCAAACCGGTCGCCGCGACCCGTCGCCATGGCAAAGGTGAGGTCACGGTCGTCGGGTTCGGCTCGCGATTCTCGGACGCCAACTTCGGCTATACGGGGGACGTGATTCCCACTGCCGAGCAGCGAGAGTTGTTCGAGTTGGAGTTTTCCCTGCTACGCAAGATCATCGCCGGTCTGTAGGGTGCGTGAAACGCACCATAACCCCCGGTACAGGTCCATAACACCCGGTACAGGTGCGTTGCACGCACCCTACGTGTTGTGCCGACGACCGTTGGGGTAAATCCGAAATTGCTTGACAACACCGCAGGTTTCGTACACAATCAAGGTGGTGGCGTTTCACGGACGGCGCCCGAACTGACCGGACACTTTCGGACATCGCCGGCTGCTGCCGGACCGGTCTGCCGCAATGCCTAGACTCGTTCTCACAGGTCGAGCCCCATGAAGAAATCGCCGTTCGCGCCCAGGGTGTTTGTGTTGTCGTGTGCCGCAGTGGCGGTGGTCGCCTGCTTTGCCCGCCCGACCTGCGGTCAACAGTTGGCCGTCTTCAGTTACGATTCCCAAGCGGCCGGGCAGGACGATGCCATGTCGGTCTACGATGCCGGCATCGGGTCGTTTCTTCCGTTCGACTCGCGCGTCGCCGCGAACGGTTCGTTCGGCGGTGTGGCTACTTCCGGCAATATGGCGCTCTATACCTATAACGCGACGACCGCCGCCGAAAACGACGAAGTAGTGGTCTACGATCTCGTTGGCACAGCGACGGCATCGCTTACCTACGGCTTCGTCGGGACAGACGGTTCGTTCGGTCCGGTGGCCGCGGGCGACGGGATGATCTTCTACAGCTACGACTCGAACGTTGTCGGCGAGTGGGACCTGATGGAGGTGTACGACGTCGCCACGGGGATGCCGCTGAGTGTCGATCTCTGGTTCGCGGAGGATGGGTCGTTTGGGCACGTGGCCGCCGGTGACGGCAAGGCCTTCTACTCCTATAACTCGACGGTCGCAGGTGGCACCGATGTGATGGTTGCCTGCGATCTCGCGAGCGGGGAAAGGACGGACGTCTACTATGGTTACGACGCGGGAGGCTCGTTCGGCCACGCCGCTACCGGCGACGGCGCGGCCGCCTTCGCTTACGACTCCACCACCGACTTGGGCGGCAGCGACCTGATGATCGTTCACAATATCGCCGACGGAATACCGACCGAGATCGACTTCGGCTCTCAGGACGCCAGCGACGGCTCGTTCGGGCACGTCGCCGTCAGCGGCGGCAAAGTCTTCTACACGTACAACTCCACCGTCGCCGGCGCTACCGACCGGTTGACGGCTTACGATCTGGCGAGCGGATCATCGGAGTCGATCAGCGAATTCCCGGGACTCGACGGCTCGTTCGGACACGTCACCGTCGGCGACGGGAAGATTTTCTTCGCCTACGATTCGACGGTCGCCGGACAGGACGACTTGATCGTAGCCTACGATATAGCGGGCGATTCGTTGCAGACGATCGACGAGTCGTTCGGATCGGCCGGCGCATTCGGCTCGATCGCCGCCGGCGATGAGCGGATCTTCTATTCGTACGAAACGTCGGCTGCCGGCGACGACGACGTCGTGATGGCCTACGACCTCGCGCTGGCGACGTCCGACGTGATCGACGGCGACTCCGGCCCCGCCGGCGCCTTCGGACCGATCGCCGTGGCGACCGGCACGCCCAAGTTGACCAGCACCACGTCGGGCAACTTCAACGTCGCCGCCACGTGGGGACAAACGACGGTCGTTCCCACGGCGCAGTACGCCACGCTGATCGCAGGCGATATGGTTACCGTCGCACAGAGCGGCGACGCCTTCTCGCTGGCAATCGACGCCGGCGGCACGGTCGACGTGCGCAGCGGCGCGGTCTTGATGGTCGTTCGTGGCCTGACCGTTGCGGCCGACTCGACGCTCGCCGGCGACGGAGCGGTCGACGCCGAGACCATCGCAATGCACGGGACCCTTGCCCCGGGCGGCACCGGCGGCGGCATCGGTACGTTGACCCTCGATAACGGCGTGATGGCATTGGCAAGCTCGGCGGTCTACGACGTCGAGGTGAGCCTGGGCGCTGTCGAGGCCGACCTGCTCGAAGTGTCCGCCGCCGGCCGCGTGCTGCTTGGCGGGACACTTCAGGTTACCGCGATCGACCGCACCGATAGCAACCTCTGGGCCGACGTCTCGCGGACAATCGTCCACAGCGCCACGGGGGCCATCGGCGACGACGCATCGGGCACGGGCTTTGCGTTCGACGCCGTTGCGCCGGCAGGCTCGCACCTCGGCCAGGGCGCCTTTCTGCGGGAGGTCGACTACGTGAATCCCGGCGGCAACGTCGCCGCCAGTGTCAACCTCGACGTGTTCATCGCGCTGGGCGGCGACGCCGACGGCGACGGGAAGGTCTGGGCGAACGACTGGAACGTGTTGCGTGCCAACTTCGGC
>JABMRB010000160.1 GCA_013202865.1 Candidatus Nealsoniibacteriota bacterium
ACGATGGTCTCCTTTCCGTGGCTGGAAGCAATTCCAGCCAGTTAAAGTTTTTCCATCCGGCGATTTTCGCCGAACGGGAGACCATCGTCAACTTTTAACAACTAATGGGACGCTTCCCGGTAGGAGTGTAGGTTGTGTCGAACTTCCCTTGGCCGCCCTTGATTGTAGGGGCGCCCCACCACCAGTCGTTCTTGTTCTTGCGGCCCTTCATTTCGGTCTCTTTGACCAGCGTCATCTCGGGGGTGCCGAAACTACGCTCGGCGGCCGTCACTTCCGCCGTTGCCGTGGTGGCAAAAATCGCAACGGTAACGACAGCAATAGACCATATTGTAATTACGTACTTCATCGTGGCTCCTTGTCATAGCCGATGTCCCGGACATGGCCTGTATTGGTGCCGAGGAGGATGACAACGACTGATAGCGATTTCAATCCTAAAGGGGCGGACGAGGAACTTGCGGAGTTCGATTCGAGTCCGTTATCATCGGCATTTTCGTCGCAACCGCACCGGGCAATCGAGTGCGGTTAGACCCCGCTGAAAAGGTGAGCTACTATTGGGGGTGGCGTGTTCTCGAACATGGACTTTTTCCTTTGTGTCTACGGCGGTGTTGCCCATGAATTCGCAAACTCAGCACATCCTCGTTGTGGAAGATGACAGCGTCCAGCGAAACGTCGTATCGTTCAATCTTGCGAAGGCAGGGTTTAGAGTGACAGTGGCGGCAGACGTCACATGTGCCCTGAAGCTTGTTGAACACGAGCACTTCGACCTCATCATCACCGACTACTACCTGCCTGATCTCACAGGGACCGACTTTGTCGAAAAGCTCCGCAAAATCGAGGAATACGCGGGTACTCCCGTAATTTTCTTGACCGGCAGAGCGAAGGAACTGAACCAGGAGTATTTGCACGACAGTCTATCCGCCCTGGTGGTGTCTAAGCCGTACAACGTGGCACAATTGATGAACATAGTCTCCGAGTGCCTCTTGGCAGCCCACGATGTAGTCTAATGATGAGAGGATCTCCTCCTCAAGTCGGGCAAGCGCATCGGGATTTCAGAAGTTACCCACCCGCTCACCACCCATGTAAGTCAGCAAGGCGCGAAACACGGTGGGGTCGACGTCTGCGGAAATGAAGTGAACGCTGCCGTCGGCAAAGAGGGCGCCGAAGCCGCCCGGATGGGCGTTGCCTAGCCCGGCGAGCGGTTTCTCGGCGTCGTATTGCCAATCGTCGGGCTTGGTCCAGACGACTGCTTGATCGTCGTTGGCCTCGACGACCATGATCGTATTCGACGTGCCGTCGCGGGCGCTGAGCAAATCCAACGTCAATCCTTTGTCGCTCTCGAAAACGGTCCCCTTGCCGACCGGTACCAGGTACGTTGTCAGGCCGGGTCCGGCCGCGCTGCTGGGGTTGATAAAGAGGGCCGGCATCTGCGGAATCAGCTTCTTGTTGTGCTCGCTGTCCCAAGGTTCGTCGAGTTTGAACTGGTCGTAGAGCTGCTGTTGGTCCAGGTAGGGAAGCAGATGGACGCGCCAACTCAATAGGGGCTTGCCTTCGCCGTCGAAACTGGCACGGGCGGGAAGCGTTTTCAGGTTCATCTCGTGGGTCAACATCGCGATGCCGAGCTGCTTGAGATGGTTCATCGACTGTGTCCGTCGGGCGGCTTCGCGAGCGGCCTGGATCGCAGGCAGCAGCAACGCCACCAGCACGCCGATCGTGGCGATCTGCATGTTCTGCTGCCCGCTGCCGGATAGCTCCAGGCAATTTCCCTTGCGAACCGGCCGCAAGGCGTCAAGCGTCTGTTTGCTCATCCGGGTCATGTACTGCTTCATTGCCTGCTCGACCGGGTCATCTCCGGTCATCTCGGCGGCCATCTGGGCTTGGAGCATCTGGCCGGCGAAGTCGATCGACCGGTTCGCCAATGCTTCCAACTCCTTCGCGGCGGCCTCGTCGTTCGCCCGTAGCACCAAGGCGATCTCCGTGTTGCCGATCAGGTTCAGCCTCAGTGCGACGACCGACAGCAGCTCGCGCACCTTCTTCGCGTCGGCAAACTGCGGCGGCAGCGGGGCGGCGGCCAGCGCGGGCGCGACCAGCGGACGCAACGGTTCGACTAGCAGGATGGCCATGAAATCGTTCGATCCACCTGCCGCAGCGAGCGTTCGGCTCATCTTTCCGGCAACCGGCTGCTTGCTGTTGGCCACCATTTCTTGCAGCATCTGATCGGTAGCCACAATCAGCGTGCGGTCGTCCGGCATGAACATGCTGGGGGCCATCGGGCCTTGCCCGCGGCGATACGGCTTACCGTCGAGTTGCGCCGCGACGGTCTGTTCCGCAATCGGCGGCAAGAGCCCCTCCATCGCGTACGGTTTCGAGAAGCGAATCACAAGCCCCGCGCCCGGCGGCAGCGGCGGCTGCGGCGGATTGGCAACCACCATGATTTGTTCTATGTCGAGCGGATCGATGCCGAGTTCCTTCTTACCGGCGGCCGAGATAACCTCGATCGGCAGCATCGCCATCTCCGGCGCGGTGAGCACGCGTCGCGGCCGGGCCACGGCCGCAAACGCTGCGGTCGGCGTAACGTAAGAGAGATCCGACTTCGCCGCCGGTGGTTGCCCATAGACGAGCGACGGCGACCAGACCATCGCCAGGGTCAGGACGTAACAGATCGTTGCGCGATAGGTTCGAGACATGATTCACCTCCAGCGTGGAATGGGTAAGGGATTGGACAGTCGACCACGAGGCGATTGTACCACAACGGTTTATGATGGACCAAAGGATTGCGGGGGAGTGGATCGTGGTTAGTTTGGCAACGCCCCCCGACTGCGTTCGGGGGGGCAAGAGTAGTGGCGCCGGCGTCTCGCCGGTGTGATGAAACTCGTGGCAGCACGTCAGCAGGAGCATTCCCCCCGCAGCGCAGTGCGGGGGCGTTTGGGGGTTGTGTCGTGGGACAGGGTCGCACGACGCTTTCACCTCTCCTCCAACCGCTCCACGATCTTCTCCACGTCGAACACGCATCCGCCCCATGTGCCGCCGCCGAGGCGTTGCAACGCGGCCCAGAGGCGGGTTTCTGGGGGGAGATTCGGGTCGGGTGTGAGGTCCGGATGAGGGCCGCGGTCGGCTAACACGCGGATGCCTTGCTCGGGGCCGAATTCGCCCCCGGTGTCGCCGACCAGGTCGACCGTGCCTTCGAGCGTATTGCGGTCGATGACGATGCGGATGCGGTCGTCGTCGCGCACGCCCGAGAGCGGACCGCCGGCCAACGCCTCCGGCGCGACCAGGCCGATGCATGCACCCGTGCTGACGCCGGAGAATCGGGCGTCGGTCACCACGGCCACCTCGTGCCCCCAGGAGAGATGCTTCAGGGCCGAGGTAATCTGAAATATCTCCTCCATGCCGGAACCCAACGGACCGCGGCCCATCAGCACCAACACGTCGCCCGGCTTGAGCGGCCGGTCGGTCTGTCCCTTGACGGCCGCAATCGCGTCGGTCTCGCGCACGAAGACCCGCGCCGAGCCCGTCTTGCGGTAGACGCCGTCCGCGTCGACCACGCGCGTATCGATCGCCGTGCTCTTGATGACCGAACCCTCGGGGGCCAGATTGCCGCGCGGTAGGCAGATCGTGCTAGTTACGCCGAGTTGTTTGGCCCGCTCGGGCGTCATGATCACGTCGTCCGGATCGACACCGTCGCACTCGGCAAGCCGGCGGCGCATTGCCTCGCGGCGCGTGGAGGTCTCCCACCATTGCAAGACTTCGCCGACGGTCAACCCGCTGACGGTCCGGGCGTCCAACTCGAGCAGATCCATCTCCCGCAGCCGCAACATCACCTCGGGCACACCGCCGGCGAGATACGCACGTAGCGTCGGGTGATTGACGGGTCCGTTGGGCAGTACGTCGACCAGGCGTGGCACACGGCGGTTGAGTTGCGTCCAATCGTCCACGCTCGGGCGTTTCAAGCCGGCGGAGTATGCGATGGCCGGCAGATGGATCAGCAGGTTGGTCGACCCGCCGAAGGCCGCGAACACGGCCATGGCGTTGTGGATCGATGCGTCGGTGAGCCAATCGCCCGTCCTGACGCCTCGCCGGTCGAGCTGCATCAGGGCCTTGGCACTGCGGCGGGCCGCGTCGAGCCAGATCGGTTGCCCCGAGGGAGCCAATGCGCTGTGGGGTAGCGCGAAACCAAGTGCCTCGCCGACCACTTGCGACGTGGCGGCCGTGCCGAGAAAGTGGCATCCCCCGCCCGGCGACGCACACACGCGACAACCCAACTCGCAGGCGTCCTCCAGGCTCAACTCACCCCGGGCGAACCGCGCACCGATCGATTGGATCTTGCCCGTGTCTTCACCTTCGGTCGGCGGCAAAGTAACGCCGCCGGGCATCAGCACGCACGGCAGGTCGCGGAAACTGGCCAAGGCCATCATCATGGCCGGCAACCCTTTATCGCAAGTCGCCACGCCGAGCACACCGCGGACCGTAGGGATCGAACGTCGCAACCGGCGGAATATCGACGCGGCGTCGTTGCGGTAGGCCAGGCTGTCAAACATGCCGGGCGTTCCCTGCGTGCGGCCATCGCAGGGGTCGGTGCAATGCGCGGCGTAGGCCACTGCGCCGGCGCGGCGCATTTCGTCAGCCGCGGCAGTCATCGCCACGCCCAACTCGAAGTGGCCCGTATGGTAACCCAACGCCACCGCAGAACCGTCCTCGGCACGGATACCGCCCAGCGTGCTGAGCATCAGGTATTGCGGCCCGGCCAGATCCTCCGGCGTCCAACCCATGCCAGCGTCCTCGGTCATGCCGAACGCATCGCCACTGGGCCGGTTGCGGAGCATTTCGGCCGAGAGCGGCAGCTTACCCGGCGGCCCCGGTGCGTGGGTGGTCACGTCGTAGAGCGACGGGTCGCCCGAGTCGAGTAGTTCGTTCATGGTAGTCAAGCAGGGTTTGGGGTTCAGTGGTCAGGGTTCAGCACTTCGGGGCAACGTTAGAGTCTTAGAAGTCGTACAGGAATTACTTCCCGATTTGGCTATGAGC
>JABMRB010000161.1 GCA_013202865.1 Candidatus Nealsoniibacteriota bacterium
CCGGTGGTCTGATCCTTCAGTTGGTCCCACTCGCTCTCGAAGTACTCTTCGAGGAAGTTTCGGTCGCTGATCCAACCCACCTCGGCCGACAATTGCAGCCCGCCGGCCAGTTGCTGCCGGTGCTGCCAGAAGAGCTTGTAGCGATAGGACTGCTCGGGTGGGAGATTCCGTCGGCCCCGGCCCAGGTTGTCGGTGCCGTGATCCCCGATCCCCCAGAAATCGGCTAACCCCGCCGTCGGCCCCGGCACGCCGAAGAACTGATCGCGGTCGTACATCACCGTCGTGCCATGCCCGAACCCCCGTCGGCCCAGGTAGTCGAGGCTGAGGTCCCAGTCGGTTCCCTCGGGTGGATCGTTGTAGCCGAGCAACTGGAACGCGTCCCAGTTGGTCAGTATCTGCGTGCCGTAGACCTGGTCGTTCTTAATCCTTGCCCGGCGGAGATAGAAGGTCGGGTCCTCCAGGTTCGTCGCTAGCGTTGGCCAATAGAAGATCGGCACGTCGTCGATGTAGAGCAGGTTGTTCGACGCGGTGGCCGTTCGCTCGTGCTCGATTATCGGCTCGTGGGTCACCGGATCCCGTAGCGGCTCACCGCTCAGCGGGTCGAACGCGGGCGTCTGGATATCCTCGAAGAAGATTTCCCCCGACTCGATCCGGTAGCCCGGCTTTCCCATCCGGCTGGAAGTGATGTAGGCGTTCTCGGCAAAGAACCGGTCGGGAGACGTTTGGCGGATCACCTCGGCCCGCAGCCGCAACAGGCCCTCGTAGCTCTGCACGGGCGTGAGTATCTCGGCCTGGATCACCGTGCCCACCTTGTTGGTTACGTCGTAGTACATCCGCTTGGCGTAGATCACTCGATCGCCTTGGCGGAAGATGATGTTGCCCTCCATGTAGATCTCCAGCGGGATCTCTTCGTCCTGCAAGGTCTTTCCGCTCAGGTCGGGCTCCTCGGCGCCGTTCGTCCAGATCACCAGCCGGTCGGTCGAAACGTCGATCGAGCCGACGTCCTTACCGCCGTCGACGATCATGTTCACACCCGAGTCGACGATCGCGATCCACTGGTCGCTGTGTGGATCGGGAAACCACTGGGCCTGCACGGGAACGTTGCTGCGAGGAAACACGCGAATGCGGCGCGTGTCGGAGAGCAGCGACTTGGGCGTCGGCGGCCCGTCGGTGGCTGTGATGAATTGCGTTCGGCGGATCGCATCCGTCGGCGCCGGCGTACGACGCTCGACGGCCCGCTGGTAGATGCCCGGCTTGACGTCCGGCTCACCCGCCACTCGGACGGCGTCGACCCGAATCTCACCGTTGGTGTGGAAACGCCCCAGCCATGTCTTGTCGGTCAAGCGTGTTGCTTGGGCGTTTTGGTTCGGGTCGATCGTCGCGTCGCCTTCGAGATAGGCGATGATTTTCCCTCGGCCGGCTTGGTTGGCCTCTCGGTCGATCCAGAGCACGGCCTCGTTGCTTTCGGCCGCAGCAGCGCCCTGCACGATTCGGCAGTTACCCCGCAGCAGCCAAACCTCATAAGCCCCCCGCTGCCACCGGTTGCCCGCCTGGGCCGTGATCGTGATCGGCTCGTTGACCTCCGCCTGCGGCAACGTCACCTCAGCCCGGGCCACGGCCGGGCACAGCAACAGAACAATCACGCCCCATGCCGCTTGCGGCTTCGCACGCGCAGCCCGACCCCAAGCACACGGCTTGATCGCCGCGCACCGCACCGTAACCGTCCTCCTGGGCTGGTGACGTTTCAGCAGACTAGCATCCTTATTGACCGGCGAGACAAGTTCTCACGAAAATCGTCGCAAAGATAAGCGGCGGGATTATAAGGAGGACCGCCCCAAGAATCAAGGCGGGTTCGGCAGGCCCCGGGTTGACGCAACCACTTGCCGCGCAACAACTTACGCCATGCCCGACATTTAGCCCCGGGTGAATACACCCGGGGTCAATTCAGCCCCGGGGGAGCACACCCGCGGTCAACCGCCCAGCGAGCCGCCGGGTTCACCCCGGCGCACCCGCACCGCAGCCACAACGAATACGCTCCTCGATCCGAATATTGCCCCGCCTTTGCGTTTTGAGAGCAGCCCCGCAGGCCGGCCGAGGCGGCCAATAAGTCGGCTTGAAATAAGGAGTTACGTCGATTAGAATCA
>JABMRB010000162.1 GCA_013202865.1 Candidatus Nealsoniibacteriota bacterium
CTGCGGGAGACGATGGCAAGTGGCCGGCAGCGGGTGGATCGGCGGGTGAATATCCTCAACAGCCGGGGTGAGAAGATCCCGGTGAGTGTCAGCACGGCCGTGTTGTGCGGTGAGAACGGGAAAGTGATCGGAGGCGTGGAGACCTTCCGCGATCTCTCGGCGGTCGAGGCACTCCGTAGGGAGATCGACGAGCATTACTCGTTTCACGACATCATCAGCAAGAACCACGAAATCCGTCGCATCCTCGGTATTCTGCCGGACGTCGCAACCAGCGACAGCACCGTGCTGATCGAAGGGCCCACCGGGTCGGGCAAGGAATTGTTTGCCAAGGCCGTCCACAACCTCAGCGGGCGAGCCCGGCGGAAGTACGTGGCCGTCAACTGTGGCGCTTTGCCCGATACACTCCTGGAGTCGGAACTGTTCGGCTACAAGAAGGGAGCGTTCACCGACGCCAAGCGAGACAAGCCGGGCCGCTTCGCGATGGCTGAAGGAGGGACGCTGTTTCTGGACGAGATCGGCGACATTTCGACCGCCCTCCAAGTCAAACTCCTGCGGGTACTTCAGGAGAAGGAGTATGAGCCACTGGGTGGCACCTCAACCGTCAAGACGAACGTACGGGTGGTTGCCGCAACGAACAGGTCGCTGGCAGAACTCATGGCGCGAGGCACGTTCCGAGAAGACCTCTACTATCGGCTCAACGTGATGAAGATTGTGCTGCCTCCCTTGGCCCGCCGCCGAGAGGACATCCCGTTGCTGGTCGATCATTTTGTCCGCCAATTCAATGCACAGCAGGCAAAGCAGATCGAGGGCATTTCGGAGGAAGCGCTGGGCGTGCTGATGGACTACGACTTTCCCGGCAACGTGCGTCAGTTGCAGAACGTCATCGAACATGCCGTCGTACTGTGCCGCAATAGCCGCATCGAGATCGACTGCTTGCCGGCGGAGTTGCTGCAAGAGACAACCGGCCGCAAAGGCGCTGAATCCCGCTCGGTCGGTGGTCCGTTGCTGGAGGCGGAAGCGGCGACAATCCTCCAAACGCTCCGAGAATATGATGGCCATCGGAGCAGGACGGCCGCGGCGCTGGGAATCGACAAGACCACGCTCTGGCGGAAGATGAAGAAGTACCGGATCAGTTATCCGTGAGTGCGGGGCTGACCACGGTTGCAGATATGCACTCCTGCAATGGCATGATAGCGTAACTGCAATGATACGCTTCCGTCCCCTGCTTTCAAATGTGTGTCAGTGTCATCGTTTTCCCCCTGTGTTAAAGGCTTGGAGCCCACTTTAGCAGACCGCGCCCGAAACGGTACGCCTTTTGCACTGCATAGCTGGTGGAAATCACAGCAGTTCATTAGAGGAGAACGCCATGGAGGTCGCGATCGATAAGAAGACGGTGTCTTGACGCTTCAAGGCCGGTTGCCAACCTTCTATCTGACGCAGGTCCTTCGGACGATGGTCCGATACGTTGACCGCGTCGTCGAGATCGACAACCAGGTAGACGTGGTCGGCGCCACGGGTATTCGTAGCGTCCGCCCTGCGTCATAGGTCGGTTTGCGTTTGAAGTGCCGCCAATATGCGATATTAACAGTCTGTGATTGAGAACGATCGCAGTCGGTTGTTCAAGACAGCCGGCGCCGAATCGCGGAGAGGGCTTGATGGCTACGGTAAAGAAAATCGCGATCCCCGCCTTTGATACGCGTGTGTCACCGCGGTTCGACTGCGCAAAAGTGATTGTAGTGCTGACGGTTGATGGAGAGGGAGAAGCGTCAGATCGCGATTGTCTCAGGGTGGCCGATTGGGCGCCGCACGAGCGTGTCAACCGATTGCTGGAACTCGGCATAGATACGGTGATCTGCGGCGGCATCGATCGATGGTCTGCAGCGTCACTCCAGGCCGGGGGGGTTACGGTCTATGGCTGGGTAACCGGCGAGGTGGACAACGCGCTGGCGGCCTTGCTCCAAGGAGAATTGGACCGCGACGCAGCAACCGAAGGGCATGGCCGGTGTGTGTGCCGCCGGTTTCCTGCAGATGACCGGGCCGGAGCCGGGCCGCTGACGGCGGCCCAAGGCATGAAAGGCCGACGGGGACGTCAGAGGAGACAGGGCGGCAATCGTTAGCCTACGTAGAGCGATTCGTAAACAACTCAAGCAGAACCACTTTATCTCAAGAGGAGAACTATTTATGGCATCCACAGACGCCGATTCCAGCAGAGCGCAGATCATCGCGATTCCACTTGCCGGCGGGCAGTTGTGCGCACATTTCGGCCATTGCGAACAGTTCGCTTTGCTCGACGTGGACACCGCCGGCAGTGAAATACTAGGCACCCGCCATCTCACTCCGCCGCCTCACGAGCCGGGACTGCTTCCACGTTGGTTGCACGAGCAAGGCGTGAACCTGATCATTGCCGGCGGCATGGGCCAGCGTGCTCAAAATATCTTTGCGGAACAAAACATTCGGGTCGTTGTCGGCGTGGGAGCCGGATCGCCCGAGAGCGTCGTCCGGGCCTACCTCGACGGCAAACTACAGTCGGGTGAGAACCTTTGCGATCACTAAGCAGGAAGGAGATGCGTGATGAAGATAGCCGTAACATCGCAAGGCCCGGACTTGACCAGCCAGGTCGATCCCCGCTTTGGACGTGCGAAGACTTTCATTGTCGTGGATACCGAGACCGACGAGTTTTCGGTGCATGACAACACACAAAACATGAACGCGGCGCAAGGCGCGGGAA
>JABMRB010000163.1 GCA_013202865.1 Candidatus Nealsoniibacteriota bacterium
CCTGTCATTCGTGCTTCGTCATTCACCCATTCACCGCCCCCCTTCCTAAGGGATTCGTCCTGTGTCTATTTATGACGCCGTTCTGCTGGCCTCGCATGGCGGTCCGGAGAGGCCGGACGATGTGTTGCCCTTTCTCGAAAACGTCGTTCGCGGCAAGAATGTCCCCCGGCAACGGCTCCTTGAGGTCGGGCGGCACTACGATTTGTTCGACGGCGTCAGCCCGGCCAACGCCCAGGTTAGGGCACTGCTGGCCGCGCTGCTGAACGAACTGTCGGCCGCCGGCCACGGTCTGCCCGTCTATTGGGGCAATCGTTGTTGGCATCCGCTGCTGGGTGAAACGATCAAGCAAATGGCCGACGATGGCGTGCGCCGGGCATTGGTTTTCGTCACCTCGGCCTACAGCTCCTACCCGGCCTGCCGCCAATACCTCGAAGACATCGAACGGGCCCGGCAGGAGGTTGGGCCCGACGCGCCGCAGATCGACAAGTTGCGCGTCTTCTACAACCACCCGGGCTTCATCGAGCCCATGGCCGAGCGGGTTGAAGCAGCGTTGGCCGAAGTTCCGCCGGATGGGCGCGACGCGGCGCAACTCATCTTCACCGCACACAGCCTCCCGATGGCCATGGCCGGGAAGTGTGCCTACGAACAACAGCTTCGCGAGGCGTGCCGGCTGGTCTGCGAGCAGATCGGGCGACCGCAGTGGCAACTCGTCTATCAGAGTCGCAGCGGCCCGCCGTCGCAGCCGTGGCTCGAACCGGACGTGTCCGACGCGCTCGGCGACGTGGCCCGGCTCAATCCGGGCGCCGACGTCGTGATCGTACCGATCGGTTTCCTCTACGAGCATACGGAGATCGTCTACGACCTGGACGTGCAGGCGCGGGCGTTGTGCGACGAGTTGGGTTTGAACATGGTCCGCTCTGCCGTGGTCGGTTGCCACCGGCGGTTCGTGCAGATGATTCGCGAGTTGATCGAGGAGCGGCTCACCGACGCCCCCACCCGGCTGGCGTTGGGCGCGCTTGGCCCGGGCCATGACGTCTGCCCGGCGGATTGTTGTCCGCCGAGTTGAGTTGCTTTCTTACGCCGCTTGCGGCTTAGCAATACTGATCGCGGCCTCCGGCGGATTATGCCACAAGTACGGGTCGTACGGCGGTATTCCCGGCGGCACGGCCCCGGTCGCGGCCCTTTTTCCAGTTGCCACGCAGAATCGGTCCGCCGACGGGGTATCTATTGTTGACGGGACGAAAAGCACAACCATCGGAAAACCGTCCCCACAAGCCACCAATCATACTGTTTCAGGAGACAAGACCATGAGACGCATTGCCATTTTCGCTGTCGTTGCCGCCCTTACGCTGGTTGCCTGCTCGTCGGCCTCTGCCGGTTGGGCCACGATCGTCACGACGCCCACGCCGGTGGTCGGCTACCATTGGTCGACCGGGCCGGTCTACCCCTACCATTCCCCCTACCATGCCCCCTACTACTACCCAGCCAGATCCGCGTACTACTATCAGGCACCGATCGTCTCCGTGCCCACGGTGGTCATGCCACCCAGGGTAATTCGGACGCCTGAAGTCGTCATCACCCCCAGGGGTCGCGTCTACACGCGTCCCGTGCGAGTCCGGGTCTGGTAGCAGCAGCCCGGCAGAGTGCTGGACGACCAACGGCTGTCTTCCGCCAAAGGAGGCAGTCGTTTGTTTTTTTGGGTAACTTCTCGGCAGGAAACTCATCACGGAGAAGAGAACCGCAGAATATCGAAGTGAAGAGGGGAGGCCCGATGTAGGAGGGAAGAGGGGAAAGGGGGGAAAGGGGAAGAAGAAAGAAAGGTGGAAGAGGAAGAATTATGTTGTAGTGGCGACCATAGCTAAACTCTGTACCGTGTCTGACTATTCTTCCTTCGTCTTCCTTCGTCATCCTTCCCGATTTCCCCCTTTCCCATCTTTCCGCTTTCCGCTCTTCCCCCGAATGTCGCCGTGCCGGCGACCGCTAAACGCCGTGCGTGGCCGAACACTATTCTTCCTTCCTTCCTTCCTTCCTTTCTTCTTTCCTCCCTGTTCTCCGTGCCTCCGTGGTAATATATCCGCACTAAACACCCTCCACGGGCTCACCTTTCCGCCACAATCCGCTACCTCGCCCAATTCTCGGCTTTCTTGACACGAAACTGCCTCCCGGATAGGATCGGGGTTAGGTAACTGGGGCGAAACCGAAAGGAGATTCGAGAATGGCGGACATGCGAAACAGCAGGCGGGATTTCCTCAAGACGACCACGGCCGCGGTGGCTGGCTCGGCGGTCGCCGCGGTGGCTACCGGCGACGAAAAGCCCGATGCGTCGAAGATCCTCAACCACAACCCCAAGATGACCTATCGCCGACTAGGCAAGACGGGGTTCATGATCTCGGAAGTCAGCCTCGGCGGACATGGCGGCCGCGTGGTCGAGGATCGCGTGCCCGTGCTGGAGAAGGCGGTCGAACTGGGCCTGAACTACGTCGACAACAACATCGCCACCGAATGCGACATGTACGGCGAGGCGATGGCCAAGTCCGACTCGGCCAAACGCGACAAATGGTTCATCGGATTCGCCTCCTGGCCGCAGAAGATCACGACCGAATACGAAGAGAACCTCTCGGCCGACGGCATGATGAAAACGATCGACGAGCGGTTGCGTTGCTATCACACCGACGTGCTCGACCTATGGCGGCCGGTCGGTGCCACCTGGGGTGACGGACAGACCAAGATGGCCACGATGCTGATGGTCAGCGAGAAGACACTCGATCTGGTCGTCGAGGTTTTCGAGAAGGCGAAGCAGCAGGGCAAGGTCCGTTTCCTCGGCATCTCGGCCCACAACCCCAAGGTCTTCCGCCGCGTGCTCAGCGACTATCCGCAGTTCTCGGTGATCATCTTTCCCTACCTGTTTCTCACCGAGGAGTTCGGCGGCGACAGCCTGTTGAAGCTGGCCCACGAGAAGAACGTCGGCGTGATCGGACTGAAACCGTTCGGCGCCGGAACCACGTTCGGGCTGAAACCGCAGCAGATCCGCGGCAAGGTCGACCAGCGGGCGAAGTCGCTCGTGAAGGAGATGCTCCAGGAGAAGCGCCTCTCGGCCGTGATCCCCGGCGTGAACATTCCCGAGCAGCTTGAAGTGAACGTCCGCGGCTCCTACGAGAAGAACGAGCCGAAGACGCCCGAGGACGAACAGGCCCTGCTCGAGTGCCGTCGCAACTACTACGCCCATCTCACCCCCGACTATCGCTGGCTGCACCAATGGGAACGCGTATGATGAAATCGCATGTAGGGTGGGTCGAGGCACGAGACCCACGCGGTTCTAGCGCATCGCACTTGCCAACGCGTGGGTCTCGTACCTCGACCCACCCTACCAGCGGCGCCCTTGTGGCCCTTGTGGTTGCGGGGGTCTTCGTACTCGGCGCGTCGTTAGCGGCTTTCGAGCCACCCGACGATTCGGACGCACCGGCTGCGGACTCCGGCGACACAATCGACCCGCTCAGCACCAACGCCACTTGCTACGTTTGCCATACGATGTTCGTCCGCGAGCCGATCAGCAAGGTCCACTTCAAGGCGAAGGTCACCTGCATCGACTGCCATGGCCTGAGCGCCGCGCACGCCAACGACGAAGACGTCGGCGCCACCAAGCCGGACGTGATGTACAAGCGCGGCCGGGTCGACAAGATGTGCAGCAAGTGCCACAAGGAGCACGACGTGCCGGCAGCCGAGGTCATCGGGCGTTTCATCGAGCGCAAGCCGGCCCAATCCCCCGCCGTCTGCACCGACTGCCACGGCCGGCACAAGATCGAGCCGCCGGAGGAAGACCCTCCCATTTAGCCCGCCGTGAATACACGGCGGGGACGTGCGGTGACCGTAGAACGGAACTTGTTCCGTTTGCAGGATGACCCCGGGTGTATTCACCCGGGGCTAAATGGATGCACCGAAGAAGAGGAACCAATCATGGCCGAACGCTCGTCGCCTCGGTTCCGTCGCCGGAATCTCTTGCGCGGCCTTGGCACAACGTTCCTCTTCCCGCTGAAGGCCCTGGCCAACGCCGCAGGGCGAAAAGAGCAACCCGGCATCGGATCGGTCCGGCTCGAGGGCCCCGCGTCGGTCGAAGTCCTCTCGCACCAGACGTGGCGGCTGATCTACACGGCCGGCCCGGGCGGCATGGCGGCGGGCAGCGGGATTCGCATCGCCATGCGGCACTTGCAGCGCCAGACCGCCATGCCGCAGACGGCCGACCCGCAGGGGGCCAACTTTCTCTCGGCCACTGCCGACGGCGATCTGCCGCTGAAGATCGACGTGCCCAACGGCTGGAAGGTCTTCATGACGCAGTATTTCCCTTGGCAGAACATCGTGCAGGTCACGCTGCCGCAGGGCGGATTGGAGCCAGACCGGACGCTGCAAGTCACCTTCGGCGACCGTAGCGGCGGCGGGCTCGGCATGAAGGTGCAGCCGTTCGACGAGAGCCATTACGAGCTGAAATGCTACGTCGACGTTTCCGGCGAGGGGAACTACCTGCCGATCGAGAAGAGCCCCACGATCCGGGTCGTTGCCGCCGAGCCGGCAAAGCTTGCCGCGGTGACGCCCTCCGACGCCGTCGTCGGCGAGCCGATCTGGTGTATCGTTCGAGCCGAAGACCGCTACGGCAACCCGGCCCCACGGTTCCGCGGCACGGTCCGGCTGAGTTCGACTGATCCGGCCGAGCTTCCACCGCCCCATGCCTTCACCGCAGAAGACCGCGGCGTGTTCCGGTTCGAGGGGATCAAGTTCTCGCGGCCGGGAATTCAACGACTGCACGCTCATGTCGCCGACTCAGTCCGCACGACGACCAATCCGGTCCGCGTGGCAGCGAAGCGACCGGCCGAACTGTTGCTCTGGGGCGATCTGCATGGGCATACGCTCTTCTCCGACGGCCGCGGCACGGTCGAGGAGTATTACGACGTTGCCCGGCGTGTGGTCGGGCTGGATTTCTGTGCCGTCTCGGACCATGCCTTTGAACTGCTCGACGAGATGTGGACGCACAGCAAGGCGGTGACCAACCGGCTCAACCGGCCGGGCGAGTTCGTCACGTTCAACGGCTACGAATGGAGCGGCGCCACACCGGTCGGCGGCGACCACAACGTCTACTTCCTCGACGACGATCCGCCGCTGTTTCGCTCCACCACGATGTACGACCGGCGCAACCTCCAGATGGACCACCGCAGCGAGAAGGTCGGCACGGTCGAGCAACTGATGGCCCGGCTGGCTCGGCTGCTCACCGATAAGAACGTCCTCTGCATCCCGCATTTCGGCGGGCGGCGTGGCAACCCGCGCTGGCACGATGAGCGGGTGCAGCGGCTGATCGAGATCTTCAGCGACCACCGCCGCAGCGAACCGTGGGCCGAGACGTTCCTGGCCGCCGGTCATCGCCTGGGGATCATGGCCTCGACCGACAACCACTACGGCAACCCGGGCTACGGCTACCTGAAGATCCTCGACGACTGGCAGCGGCAGGAGATCGGCACCAGTGCCATGGCCGTCTACGCGTCGGATCGCACGCGGCGGTCGATCTTCCACGCCATGTACGACCGTCGCACCTACGCCACCAGCGGCCCGCGAATCCTGCTCGACGTACGAGCCGACGACCGCCCGATGGGCAGCGAACTACGCACGCAGCAACCGCCCGTGATCGCGGTGGACGCCGTGGGCACGGCGCCGATCGCTCGGGTGGAGATCAAGAAGAACGGCCAATCGGTCCACACGGCCGCGTCGAACGACGAGGCGGTCGAACTCGAGTGGCAGGACCCGAAGTTCGCCCCCGACCGGCCGGCGTACTACAACGTACGGATCGTCCAGACCGATGGCGAAGAAGCGATTTCGAGCCCGATCTGGGTGAATTGAGGGGGGGCCCGCGGCTCTTGTTCCCAGGCTCTGCCTGGGAACACACTGTCTTGGAGGCTCCGCCTCCGCGAACCAGCGGTTGACGTCAGCCATCGTGCCATCGTAGGCTCCACTTCAGCGAGGCAGAGCCTCGTGGCATTGCGTCCCCAGGCGGAGCCTGGGAACGAGAAACTTCGTCTCTCCATTGAACCGTTCGATAGCGCCGAGCGACCTATTGGCGATGCACCATGAACCAGAACGAACGGATCAACGACGAATTGCTGGTGATCCGCGTTCAGCAAGGGGCCGCCGAGGCGCTCTCGCAACTGGTCCAGCGGTGGCAGGATCGGCTCTGGCGGCTTGCCTGGCGGCTGACGGACGACGAACAGGCCGCCTGGGACGTGTTGCAGGACGTCTGGGTCGTGATCGGCCGCCGGATCGGACGACTCGCCGACCCGGCCGCCTTTCCGGCCTGGGCTTATCGGATCACCAGCAACAAGTCGCGAGATTGGATTCGCCGCCGACAACGCATCCGCCGGGCCGACGAGGCATACAGCGGGCGGCGGCGCGAGGCCGACAGCGACGAGAATCCCGCCGAGCGGCAGCACGCCGAGCTGCGCGACGCCCTGGCCGACCTGCCGGGCCGCGACCGTGCGATCCTGTCGTTGCGCTATGAAGACGATTTCAGCACGGCCCAGATCGCCGAGATTCTGGGGATCCCGCCAGGAACGGTCAAATCAAGACTCTACTACGCGCGGCAACGTCTGCGCCGATTTCTCGAGGAGAATAACGATGAGCGAACATGACGAAAGCCTGCAGAAGGCCCTGGAAGAGAACGCCCGGCTTCGGTCCCAGCGGGAGGAGTCCCTTCGCGAAGTCGCTTCCACGGAATACTCGGGCCATCTGCGAGCTGCCGAGCGGATCTATTGGGTGTATGCACTCGTCTGCGTTGCGATGGGGGTATCTGCGATCAATTTCTTCGCACGCAGCTCCGATATCAAAACGCTCATCGGCAGTGCCGTGGTGATCCTCGTGCTGTTCGGGACGACGGTGCTGATGAAGCTCTGGTTCGCCACGGCAGCGATGAAGATGAGTGTGCTCAAGGATATGAAACTGCTGCGGCTGGAAGTGGCCCGGCTGGCGACGGCAGTCGGCGTCGAGGAGTCGCCCGAGCCGCCGGTCAAGTATGAGCCCATGCAAGGAGCCTCGCGCCTGGAACGCCGCTTATGGATCGTGGCGTGCATGATCGTGGCCATCGCGGTCTCCTCGTGGACCGCCCAAACATGGCACCTCGGCGGCGGCGGGGATTCGTCGACCGATACGCTTGTGACGCTGGCCGCGGACGGCAGTGCGGAGAAACAGACCGAGACCGTCAGCCAATACAGCAGCTACTACAGGCCGTCGGGTTTCTCCCTCTACGCACCTAAGGACTGGGGCGTTCGTCTTCTCGACCCGATGGGCCAGGAGATGCCGATCGAAGTCGCCGTGACGGACAAGCAACACCGGCATGACGTGACCTTTACTGAGAGTGTCTTCGTCGACGGGAAGATGCGGTACACGCAAGTATCGGAGGTCCCCAAAGCGGCAAATCTCAAAGACGGCGTCTGGACCTACCGCGAAGGGAAACGAGTGGCTGGTTTCAAAGAGAAGTTCAGCATTAAGATCCTTTTGCCGCCCGGCGCGAAACTTCTCTCGGCAGAACCGACGGCCGACGTCGACGTGGACGAGGACGGCCGCACGCACCTTCGCTACCAGGGCACGACGATCGACGACAAGCAGTACGTCTTCACGATTCGTTACGAAGTGGCTGCGGCGTCAGGGCAACAAGAGTAGCGTTTTATGACGGCACCTTCATGGACAATGTTATCAGTCCGGCTCAGAAAACGGACCTACGGGCGCAACCGGTCCGTCGCAAGGAAGGAGATCGGGACTTGACGACTGACGACCCTCCGGTTGGCGGCGGCCCCAAAGCAGACGATAACCGAGTCCGCGCGCCATCAGCATGACCCCGACCAGGCATGCGAAGCAACTTCCCCCGACGCCCGCCATGCCATAGTACGCTTCCCGCGGCGGCGACCGTCCCTCGATCGCGGTGATGATCGCGATGAATCCGAACACTACGATCATATAGAGCAGCAACGTCACCGGCAGAGCCAGCCACCGCCGGCGAGCCCGTAGCGTAGCCACGACCCCGGGCAGCGTCACGATCAGGCTGATGCCGGCAGCCACCCCGGCACCGATCACCAACGGCAACAGTGCCACATCGGCGGGTGAATCGCCGCGCGAGATCCCCAACTGCGCAGCCGAAAGGGCCACCGCCACCATGCCCGTGGCAACGAGAAGGTCTCGGATTCCAAACGCCTCAAAGCCCGCATGCCGAAAAGGACTTGCCCGGTACAGAATCCGCCAGCCACACCACATCCGCATCATCCACAAGGGCAACTGGACGGCGATGGCCAGCAACGGCAAACAGAGCAGCGCGGTCAAGACGGTTTCCCAATAGTCGGGGCCGTAGTAAGCTCGCTCGTAAACGTAGGCTGCGTGCCCCACTGCCCACGCGCCGAACAGAAACAACCCTGTGCCGACTCCCACGGCAAATCTCTTGGCGAAACCAACGGGAGCAAGCACACACCAGATGGCGTGCAGTCCGGCTTGCGCGCCGATGGCCCCTAGAATCGCGTAGAGCAACACTATCGTGAAGTCGCTCGGGCCAGCATGCATCATGAGCGGCGCCAGCAAGAAGTTGGCACCGCCAAACAGAAAGAGGCACGCCAGAAAGCATAGCCAGATTATTGTTTGTCGATTCGTAGTCACGGCCGGGTCTCACGTTGCCGGATGACCGAGTTCTGGGCTGCTTGTCAACAAGAGAGGCTCATTCCGCTGCCGCGCGTGACGAGCAGCCCTGTTAGATCACCAAGATCCTATCGCGATGAGAGGAGGCTCGCAAGTGCCACGCGTGGCCACCTGGGGGCTCGCTGCTCGTTCCTCGCTGCTCGACCCCAGCCACCCATCTCCTAAAGGCCCTCCTTCAACGAGCTGCACCCGACTTGACAAGCATGCAAAATCTCTCGAAGATGCCCCTGTTATGAAAATCCTGCTGGTCAATCCGCCGTTCGCCCGATTTAGTGGCTCGTCGCAATCTTATTATCCGTTGGGGTTGGGTTATCTGTCGTCCTACGTGGCCGGGCGGCTGGCGGTCGATGCTCCTATCTATAACGTCGACCGTTTCGAGGGGAAGTCGCTGGGCGTTGCTGCGAAGTTCGAGAAACAGGACCATTACGCCGCCGGGGTGGACGATCTGTCGGGGCCGGTTTGGACGGAGTTTCGCGAGACGATCCGGTCCTGCCGGCCGGACGTCGTGGCGGTGAGCGTGATGTCGGCCAAGCTGCCTTCGGCGCAAAGCGTTGTGGCGGTGGTTCGCGAGACGTTGCCCGAGGCGGTCACTGTGATCGGCGGTCCCCACGCGACGCTGGATCCGCAGGATACGATCGACAAGACCAAGGCGGATTACGTCGTGCGCGGCGAGGGCGAGCAGACGTTTGCCGAGCTGATCGAGAAGTTGATGGCCGGTAGTGACCCGGCGGACGTCGCCGGGCTGTCGTACGTGCGAGACGGTTCGCTGGTCTCTACGGCCGATCGCCCGATGCTTGCCGATCTGGATAGCCTGCCGTTTCCCGAACGCACGAACTTGCTCTTTCGCGAGCGTTTCTCCGATCAGGAATTCAACGTCGTGGTGACCTCGCGTGGGTGTCCCTACCGCTGTTCGTTCTGCTGTGCCGGGCCGTTATGGAATCATCGTGTGCGGTTTCGTTCACCGGCGAACGTGGCTGCCGAGATCGAAACGCTGATCGCCGGCGGCTATCGCAAGGTGCTATTCTGGGACGACACGTTCGGGAGCATCCCCAAGCGAACGATCGAGATGTGCGAGCATTTCCGCCGTCATTTGCCGCGGTTCTTCTGGTCGTGTACGACCCGGGCCGACGTGACCGAGGAGATGGCGCGGCAGATGGCCGCCGCCGGCTGCATCTCGGTCGACTTGGGATTGGAGTCGGCCAGCCCGCGCGTGATCGAGAAGATCAATAAGAAGGTAACCGTCGACATGGTCCACCAGGCCGTCGCGATGCTTCGCCGCCATGGCATCTCGGTGAACATCTTCTTGATGGTCGGGTTCCCGTTCGAGCGAGAAGAGGATATCACGGAGACGATCCGCTTCGTCGAGCGCAGCCAAGGCGTCGAGGCGTTCGGGCTGTCGTGTTTCACCCCCTACCCGGGCACGCCGATCTTCGACGACATGGTCCGCCAAGGCGAGTTGGATCAGCACACGTTGGATTGGCGGCTGCTCTCCCACCAGTCGTTCCACAATCGTTTCAACAAATCCATATCTCCGGCAAGGTTCCAAGAGTTGCTCGATGAGCTGCTGGCCGGCGTGGAATCGAAGAACCAGAGCCGAACCGTCGCCAGATGGCACAGGTACTGGAGGATGTTCAGGTACTCGCCCGGGGCGTTTGTCAGTACGGTGATGCATAAGTAACGTAAACCGAAAACCAAGGACAACCCGTTTCGAGAAGGCATGGTAGGGGCTGGGGGCTGGGGGTTGGGGACTCGGGAAGCGGCATCATCCCGAGCCCCCAGTCCCGAATCCCGAGCCCCTAGTCCCTAGCCCCCAATCCCTAACCCCCAATCCCCAGGAACAACCAATGGACCGTCGAGAAATCGTCTGCCGGGCAATCGAATTCGGAACACCACCGCGGCTGCCGTTCTGGCAGGACGTGGTCGACGACGTGCCAAGCGACGTTTGCGATTCGTGGGAGATGGACAGCGGCAAGGGTGGGTGGAACTTCGACAACGCCGTTGTGGACGATTGGGGCTGCGGCTGGGCCGTGACCGCAAAGAAGAACATGGGCCAG
>JABMRB010000164.1 GCA_013202865.1 Candidatus Nealsoniibacteriota bacterium
GCCGTTGGGCCTGCTTGGCCAACGCCCGGCGGATGGCTTTGTCCAAGGTATCCCCGACCGACGGAAACGGTTTGTTGACGAAGTCCACAGCCCCCTCACTCATTACACGGCGGGCCAGCTCGGGACCGTCCTTGCCGTGGCCGGTAATCACAATTACCGGCGGCCCGAACAGTCCCTGACGGCGGAGGATCTCGTGGAGCAGATTCTCACCGTTCTGGATCCGAGGTCGGGTTCCCGTCCGGACGGGGATATCGAGGTCCAGCAGGTAGTATGAATGGCCACCGGCCGCGAACATTCGCCGCCCCTCACTCTGGCAGTCGGCCATGTCATACGCATCTCCCATTGAATCGAGAATTTCGGCGATCTCTTCACGGATTTCAGGATCGTCATCAACTACGAGTGCCTTCTGCGGCATGAGGTCTCTCCTTCTCGGTTGCTTGTCGTGGTGATCTGTGGTCTCGGGGCAAGGTAATCGTGACGGACGTACCCTCGTTGTCCCGGCTGTCGATGTCGATCTCGCCGTTGTGGGCCTCGATGTTCCGTCGGGCGATCGGCAGCCCGAAACCCGTGCCGATTCCCTTCTTGGTGGTCTGGCCGGGCAGAAACTCCCGGACCTCGCGCAGGTGCTCCTTCTCCATGCCCAGGCCGTTGTCCCGAATCAGGATCTTGACCCAGGACCCGACCACCCGCGCGGATAGCTCGATCTTTGCTCCCTCAGATCGTCCCGGCGGCAGCAACAGGGCATCGTAGGCGTTGTTGAGCACGTTGGCCAACGCCGTGAGGATGACGTGCCGCGACGCGTCCAGCGTCGCTGCCGTGGGAACCCGAACGGTCAGCAACACCCGGTCCGGGTTGTGCCCCAGACTGCGGACGTGCTCACGGGCCATGCTGCAGACCTCGCTGATCAACTCGGAGAGCCGTTCGCGTCGGCATCGGATCTTCACCTGCCGACCGTAGGCCTGCATGTCGTCGACCAGCCGCTCGATGAAGGCCAGCCGGCCGGCGATCGTATGCAGCGCCTTGCGAAACACGGCCGGATCGTACAGGGCGCCGTCGACGTGCCGTTGCAGCGCGGCGGTCCGGCCGTTCAGACGTGTCAACACGCCCCGCATGTCGTGCGCAATGGCGCCGATCATCAGTTCATAGAGCTGGTCGGCCACCTGCCGGGCCTCGACGGCGGCCTCCTTGCCGTACTGCCGCTCGATCCGCGCTAGCCGGGCCAGGACCGAGTTGAAGTCGCTCTCCGCCTGTCTGGCCTGCCGGCGGTCCTGCTTCCGTCGCCGCAGGGCCTGGACGACCGCGTTACGAACGAACGCGTTGCTGTCCTCGGTCAGCTTGTCGCTGAGCGTCACCCAGTCTCGCTCAGGCACATAGCACAGCAAGTCGGCCACTGTCTTGCGGACTTCCCATTTTGGGTCATCAGCCAGCAGGTAAACCAACTCGGCAGCCGGTTCGCTCGGGCGGCTGTCTCTGAACTCCGTTTCCAGGGATCTGGCCCACGAGAGCCGCTCCTGCCAAGTGGTCGCCCGCGGCAGTGTCCGCAGGCAGGCCAACACGGCGTCGATGTCCAAGGCCCCGTTCATCTTCTTCTCAGTACGCATAACGTTCCTTCCTCTGCTTAAAGGCTTCCTCGCCCCCTTCCAGCAAAGCAACGATCTGGTCCTTGCACCGGTCGACCGAGCCCTCCTTGATCTTCTGCCCGCAACGGCCGTCGGACTTCAGCACGAAAACTCGTTCGGCGTCACCCAGCACCGGAATGTTTGGGTTGTGAGTGACGAAGATTAGTTGTCGCTGTGCCTTGATCCGACAGACATTGTCGACGATCGTCCCGTAGATGAAGCCATTGTCGAGATTGTCCTCGGGCTGATCGACCAACAGCGGGTTCTGGCTGTCCATCAGCAGGATCGGCAGGATGGCCGTACACTTCTGGCCCGTCGACAGGGACATCGACTCCTTGTAGGTGCGGCCGTCGAGCAATTCAATCTGGGGTCGATCCATCAGCTCGACCGTCTGCAGGTCGAACAGGGTCTGGGAACCGTCCAACGTGGTGATGA
>JABMRB010000165.1 GCA_013202865.1 Candidatus Nealsoniibacteriota bacterium
CTCTACTACTCGGTCACCAAAATGGCGCCCGACCAGGAGTTCTACGTGCTCTTCCTCAGCGACACGGCCTACCCGCTCTATTACCCGACGCCGGCAAAGGATCTGGTGCCGGCCGACCGGACGAACAAGGATCTGCTCGCCCGCTGGCTGCCGACGGTGCAGTTGGTGTTGCGGACCGACGCCCGCAAGGCCGTCGAGACGGCGTTGGCGATGAAGCCCAGCGGGATCTACATCCTCACCGACGGTGCGTTTACCGACAACACGTCGCAGCTACTGCTGGGCATGCCCAAGGGCCGCACGACGATCCACACGGTCGGGATGGAGATCACGGGCAAGCAGGAAGAGACGCTCAAGAAGATCGCCGAGCATCACGGCGGTTCGTACCGTCACGTCCGGGTCGATCCGCAGATGAAGTTAAAATCGCAGAAGTTCCCGCTGAAGCGCAACAGCAAGCCGGGCCCCGTCTGGGGCATCGCGTTGGGGCAACCGAAGCAGAAGAAGAACCCGCAGCCGGGGAAGAAGCCGGGCAATCAACCGGGGAAGGGGCCGAATAGGAACCCGGGGAAGAAGAATTAGGGCCACACCGCAAGGTCGCATTTAGCCGCCGGGCTTGCCCGGCGCGGAGCAATCAGTCAACGTCTGCTGGGATAAACGACGAGGCCACCTGCGGAGAGTGAATACTCCGTTTGCATAGTTCGCGTTGAGGATGCAATGACGACACCTCACAATTTTGAAGACTGCTCATCAGCGGAGAATGTTGTTCCACCTGCACCACAGCCCTTGAGAGTCAATGTCGTGGGCGAAATTGGAACTGGTTGGGGCGGATTCATCGATAAGTGCCGCTTCTCGCTTGAGTCTTCTCCCCATGAGTTCGTGCTGAGTGGATGGACGATATTCAAGAGACACTTTCGTTACGAATTCGCTCCTGGCGACATCTCCCGGTTCTCACCGTTCGTGTGGATTCCCGTTCTAGCGTGGGGATTGAGGATCGAGCATAATCGTCGTGATTATCCAGGTCGGATTGTGGTGTTTACTTTCAAGAGACCATCCCGCCTGATTGCAAGACTGAGGCAAAGTGGATATCGCACTTTGGAGTAGCGCGGGTGGCCCAGCCGATTCCCCGCGGCCGTAGAACGGAACTTGTTCCGTTTTCGTCTCTCCACGCTTCTGCTGCCGTATTCATGATCGCTTCTCCTTGCGACCCGATGCTGGAAACGGAACAATTCCGTTCTACGGAGGTCGGGGGGGAAACACGGCTCCTCTTGTGACGGCGTCACCCCGGCCGCGTGGGCTGTTGGTCAAAGGTTCAAACGAACCCTGTACAGATAGTCGGCCGGCATCAGTTCGATGGTTCGCTCGTCGATCCATCGCGGCGGGCGACGGCAGTCGGTCTTTTCGCGAAACGGCAGTTCTTCTCGCAGCAGTTCCGCGCCGGTCGCCAGGTCGAGTAGGGCGAGAGTGAACGTGAACCGGCCGTCCGGCGCGGCGGCGCTTGTTTCTCTCGGAGTGCGCATGAAGAACGCCAGGCGGGTGCCGTTCGGGCTCAGGCGGGCCGAGTCGTATAGGCAACGAGCTTTCTCGACGGGCACGGACCAGAGGCGCCGCCCGTCTTTCAGGCTATACAACTCGCGGACAGGCCCGTTATCGCGGTGCCTCAGCAAGAGCCGATTTTCGTCGGGAAGGACTCGAACGTCGCCGAGCGTGGACAACGGTTTCTTCCAGACCGATCGGCCTTGCAGGTCCAAGACCGTCAAATCGAAGGTCGGCCGCCCTTCTCCCGCCTTGCTGGGCATGGCGGCGGTCGGATCCCGACTGCAGGCCAGTATGTGCTTGCGGCTGGTCGGCGAGCGTTGGACGCCGTTGGGATTGCGACGAAGGAGGAGCAACGGTGATCGCCACGCCTCTTTGCCGTCGGCGCCGATGTAGCGGAAACCTCCCGTCGCGGCTTCCTGCACGACGAGACCGTCCTTGGTCGTCGCCAGAAAGGAGCCATCCCCGAACCCCCTGCCGGGACGAAAGTCATACACATGGAGGGTTTTTCCTGTCCGAGAATCGACGATGGCCGGACCTTCCAGCGAGTCGGGAGTCGTCCACTCCATGTGAAAGGTTCGAGAGTAGTCCCGCGAGAAGAACGTCGCGTGCAAGCTCCCTGCCCCGAAGAAGCCGACTTTCTTCGTGCCATCGGCAAGGTATAGGCAGACTCGCGGGCCCGAAGGAAATACAACGGGCTCGGGCGGCGGAACGGGGACGTCGGAGTTCGCCTCGGATTCGACCGGCGGCGGAGCCGTTTCGTCGACTTCGGTGGCATAGACGAACCACCGGCCAAGATTGTCGTAGTGGTCCAGAGCGGTCTTGAGAACCAACTTCCCGTCGCGATCCGCGAGGTAGAGTGTCGGGCCGGCCGACGTGTGGTGGGTTACGAACGCATATCCGTCTTTCGTTACATAACGCATCGAATCCTTAACTTCAACGTCCTGGGGAAAGACGAACTCGCAACGGCTCGCCGTGATCTTGCCGAGGTTCTTTTTCGTCACGCGGAATTGAAGCCAGGGCTTCTTCTCGGCGGTTTCGGCCGCCGGCGAATCGCTCCATGCTGGCGCCGTTTGGGAGACGCAGGCAAAGGCGAGAAGTACGTTCAATAGCAATGCGTTGATTCTCACGACGATGGTCTCCTGGTATACGATGTTGCTCTCAGAATCCGGCAACCCCCTGGATTAGACGCCGATAACCGAGGAGAAGTTCCAGATTTGCCGAGAGTTCTCGTGACTTTTGGGAAGCAGTGTGAGAACGGAACGGTCCCGAGGGGGAATAGTCGGCCCGAGTTCTTACGAACGGTTGTGGCGTTTCGCTCGTCCCACCCGCGGTGAGCGGCAAGGCGCTAGCCGCCGGTCTTGCTGGGTAATGTTCGCCCGACGGCGCCGGTGGCTAGCGCCACTGCCGCTCACGTTGCCGGCGCGATATCTGCTTGACACCCTGCTTTCGTGTGTCTATTCTACGATGTCGAGATGGCTGGGGTTCCTCGCGGACGTGACACGGCTCGAAACGAGTTCAACTTCAACACCGCACGGAGATAAGCATGAACAGCAAGGACATTCCTCGGCGCGAGTTCCTTTCAGGTTCCGGACGCTCAGCCCTCGGCTTGGGCGCCGGACTGACGATTCTGGCCAACAGCCGGTCGGTGCATGGAACCCCGGCGAACGAGAAGGTGTCTCTTGGCATGATCGGAGTCCGCGGCCGAGGAGACAGCCTTGCCAGCGGTTTCCTGGAGCGCGACGACTGCGAGATTACCCATGTCTGCGACGTAGACACGGGCACAGGCACCGCGCGGAGCAAACAATACGGCCAACGACAGGGCGGCAAGCGAGTCAAGTACATACAGGATTATCGCAAGTTCCTGGAAGAAGCCTCGATCGATGCCGTCGTCGTTGCCACGCCCGACCACTGGCACGGCCCGCTGACCGTCTTCAGTTGCCAGGCGGGCAAGGACGTCTATGTCGAGAAGCCTGCCAGCCACAACCCGTGGGAAGGCCAGCAGATGGTCAAGGCGGCTCGGAAGTACAAGCGGATCGTTCAAGTCGGCATGCAGAACCGCAGCGCCCCGTATAACCTGGAAGCGAAGAAGTTCATCGAGGAGGGCAAGCTCGGCAATATCCACCTGTGCCGCGTGTTCAACATGAAGAGCCAGGGGAACTTCACCTTGCCACCCGACAGCGATCCGCCGCCCGGCTTCAACTGGGATATGTGGAACGGCCCGGCGCCCGAGCGACGCTACAACTCGACCATCCGCGGGCAGGGGTGGCACCACCTCTGGGACTACGCGGGCGGTGACACGGGCAACGACGGCGTGCATCAGTTGGATCTGGCCCGGTGGCTCGTCGGGGTCGACGTGCCCAACTCGGTCCATTGCAGCGGCGGTCGGTTTGAGGGCAAAGGCGACGCGGAAACGCCCGATACGCAAATTGCCACGTACGACTTCGACGATCTGGTGATGACTTTCGAGTTGACGCTTTACACACCGTACATGCTGAAGACCGACGGCGAGATTCGCAATACCGACATGTTTCCGTACTGGCCGCAGAATGCAACGCGGATCGAAATCTACGGCACCAAGGGCGTGATGTGCGTGGGCCGTCACGGTGGCGGCTGGGAAGTCTACGTCCGGCCGCAAAGCCGCAAGCCGGTCGTCACGGCGAGCAAGTACGGCCGTTTTCCCGATCCGCCGCACAAGGAGAACTTCGTTCAGTGCATCCGCAGCCGCAAGTTGCCCAACGCCGACGTACTCATCGGGCACCGCAGCGCGCTTCTGGTCCACTACGCCAATATCAGTTACCGCGTCGGTGGCCAGAAGCTGGTCATCGACCCCGCGACCGACCGGTTCGTCGACAACCCCGAAGCGGCGAAGCTCTTCAAGCGCGAGTATCGCCGACCGTGGGTCATTGAGGAAGAAGTGTAAGGGTGCGTGCGGTACGAGGTGGCGACGTGTGCTGCGGAAAGAACGACGGGGCTACGCGCTTGGAACTGGCACGTTTTCCCATGCAGTACCCCTTGTACAAGCTGTTCGTGGCAACGGTGGCAGTCGCCATACTCTTCGCGCTACTGCGCCCGCACGAGGTGGCGACGATTGTTGCGACTTTCGGCGCGTCCGCCGGGCTGGTCGGGCTGATCTTGCTCGGCAACCGGAAGAACCTGGACTTGATTTGGCGCAGCGCGGCATGGACTGTGACCGGAGCCTTTGTCGGCGTCATGCTCAGCCCCAGGCTTGGGTCCCTGGTGACCGGTGCCGTGGCCGGCTGGGCTCTGGGCGCTGCATACCGGCATCCCCACAAGAAGCTGAGTGTGGATACTCCTCTCGGGTTTGTAGTTCATGGCACGGCGCTCGACTGGGCGCTGCTGGCAGTGTTTCGATTCCTGCGCAGGGAAAGGCGAAACGGGGCGAGGGAAGACAAGGGGAAGCCGGTAAGAAAGGAGGCGGGTAGCAGCGATGAGTCTCCGCAGTAGGCTTTGCGGGTGGCCTAGCCGATTCCCCGCGGCAGCGCCGGCCACTTGCTTCGACTTGTTCGGGCAGTCGTTTGGGTGACGGAGTCACAAGATGAGGTGGCGCCGATTTGCCGGACACTCCAAGCGCTTATTCTAACGGCTATACTGAGGAGCAAAGGAGTGTTCCATGAGCAAGAGAGCGAGCCGCAGTAAGGGCCGTACGGGGCGTCGTGTTTACAGTGACGAGCTTAAAGCAGAAGC
>JABMRB010000026.1 GCA_013202865.1 Candidatus Nealsoniibacteriota bacterium
CCCGTAGCGACGTCTACTCGCTGGGCGTGCTCTTATATGAGCTGTTGACCGGCACCACGCCGTTCGACAGAGCCACCTTGCGCGAGGCGGGCTTCGACGAGATCCGGCGGATCATCCGTGAAGAGGAGCCGCCACGGCCGAGCGACCGTGTGAGCACGGTCGAGGCAGCGTCCCGTTCAACCATCTCCGAACAGCGAGGCATCGATCCCCGCAAGCTGACGCACACGCTGCGCGGTGACTTGGACTGGATCGTGATGAGGGCCCTGGAGAAGGATCGCACGCGGCGATACGAAACGGCCAGCGCGCTGGCGGCCGACGTGTCGCGACACCTTACCGACGAGCCGATTGAGGCCTGCCCGCCCTCGCAAGTCTATCGATTCCGCAAGTTCGCCCGCCGCAACAAGACGCTGCTTGGCGCCGGTACGGCCGTGGTCTTGGCACTGCTGGTGGGAGCGGGGATCTCTTCTTGGCAGGCATACCGGGCCACAGAGGCCGAGAGCGAAGCCCGGCACCAACAGGGGCGGGCCGAAGAGAATCTACGGCTGGCACTGGACGCAGTCGACCAGATCTATCTCGAATTCGTGGACGAGAGGTCCCCCACGTTCCGCATTGATGGTGCTGATCCACAGAAACCGATCACGCCGGAAGGCGAGAAGTTCCTCCGCAAGGCGATGGAGTTCTATGAGAAGTTCGCCGAAGCAAACCGGCACAGTCCGTTGGCGCGTCACGAGGCTGCCAAGGCATACGATCGCGTGGGGAAGATCCGCCAGAGGTTGAAGATGTATCGCGAGGCGGTGGCGGTCTGTTCCCAGGCGATCGACATTGCAGAGCAGTTGGTCGCCGAGTCTCCCGCAGTATCAGAGTACCGGGAGACTCTCGCGGCAGCTTACTGCACGCGGGGAGATTGCTGCCAGGAAACCGGCGAGCTCGACAAGTCCATTACCGACCTTAGCGAGGCAATCCGACTCCGGCCCGAAGACGTGGGAGCCCACCTGATTCGCAGTGTCACGTACGGGCAACACGGCGAGTTTCAGAAGGCGATTGCGGACTGTAGCAAAGTGATGGAGCTCGATCCCAAGTGTGTCCAGGCCTACATCAACCGGGGCGATTCCTATCGACAGATCGGGAATCTAGACCAAGCCATCGCAGACGCAAGCGAGGCGATTCGACTCAATCCGAGAGACGCAATAGGTTACCACGTCCGAAGCATGGCCTATTGCGACAAGGGTGAATACGACAAAGCGATCGCCGATTGCAGCGAGACGCTTCGACTCAATCCAAACGTCCCAGCGGTGTACTTCAACCGCGGCTATATCTACTGGCTCCAGAAACAATACGATCTGGCCCTGGCCGACTACAACAAAGCGCTCGAACTGGAGCCGGAGGAAGCCGACCAGTACTTCAAGCTGCACTTCCACCGCGGCCAACTCTACTTGCAACAGAAACAATACGATCTGGCCCTGGCCGACTACAACAAGGCGCTAGAGTTGGATCCGGGCAGTGCCGTTACGTACAACGACCGCGGCGTATGTTACTACGAGCAGAAAAAATACGACTTGGCCCTAGCGGACTACAAGAAAGCGCTGGAGTTGGAGCCGGATCTGGTCTGTGCCTACAACAACCGCGGCCAAGTTTGCTCGAAGCAGAAAAAGTACGACCTGGCCCTGGCCGACTTCAACAAGGCGCTAGAGTTGGATCCGGATTGTGCCGCCGCCTACAACAACCGCGGCGTCGTCTACTTCAAACAGAACAAAACTGATCTGGCGCTAGCCGACTTCAACAAAGCACTGGAACTGGACCCCGACTTTGCCTGTGCATACAGCGGTTGCGGCACGGTCTACTGCAAGCAGAGACAGTACGATCTGGCCCTGGCCGAGCACAACAAGGCACTGGAAGTGGACCGGAATGCGGACGGCGTGAGGCACAACTTTGCGTTATTTTTGCTGAATTGTCCCGATCGTGACTTACGCGACACCGGGCGGGCGCTCGAACTGGCCACGGAGGCGGTCGAGGCCGATCCGGAGAATGCCTCGGCCTGGAGCGTGCTCGGGCAGGCCCATTACCGCGGCGGCGACTTCCCGCAGGCGGTGGAAGCCCTGGAAAAGGCAAGCAAACTCGACTACAAGCGTAAAGCGCGAAACTGGTTCTTCCTGGCCATGGCCCACGGGAAGCTGGGAGAGAAGGAGGAGGCACGCCGGTATTACGACCGGGCCGTGCAGTGGATGGCCGAGAATCAGTCGCCCGGCGCCGCCTTCCCGATAAGCCAATTCCACGACGAAGCGGCCGAAGTGTTGGGCATCAAGGAGCAATGATGAGCAGTAACCCGGAGGTTTGTTCCAGCGTCGATGCCGTGCGGTGTTTATACCTGGCCCGCGTCGCCGAACGAGCGGGCCATCACTGGGCCGCCCAGCGTTGGCATGCGAAAGCCTCGGCGTGGCTCGACAGGAACCTGCCGAGCAGCCAGAACGTCCGCCCGTCGCACACGCAAGCGGGCGACCGCCAAGACACGGACGAGCGAACGATGAAGTAAAAGGAAGAACTCAAACCCTACAGCTCCTTACTTACCACTATCCACTAAACACGATCCACTATCCACACCTGTTTTAGGAGAGCTTGAACATGTTACGCAGCAAACTGTTTGACGGCCTGAAGCGACTTTCCGGCCCGTTTCGCACGCGAAACCCTCATCGCCATGGCGCACGCCGACAGCGCGGTTTTCGCCGCCCGCGGCTCGAATGCCTCGAACGCCGCGAGCTGTTGTCCGTGGCCGGCTGGGTCACCAGCGCCACCGGTCCCGACCTGATGGGAGCAGGGGATCTGGCCACGGATATCGAGGGCAACGTCTATGTGACGGGCGGTTTTTCGGGTACGGCCGATTTTGCTCCCGACGTCACTCTAACCAGCGGCGGAGGCTTTGAAGGGTTCGCCGCCAAATACGGGCCAGATGGGGCACTTGATTGGGTACAGAGCCTCGGCGCAGGCTTGGACTTCGGCACCGCCATCGCCGTGGAGGCAGTCGGCGACTATACGAATGTCTATATAGTTGCCGGAGATGGCGATCAGTGGAGACTCAACGGCGACGACGGCAGCGGAAGTCGGGTCCACGACGATAACAGCAGTTTAGAATTAGCCGACATCGCTGTTGACTCCGACGGCGATTATTACGTCACAGGATCGTTCTCCGGCACCATTACCATCAACGATACGGTGAACCATGTGCCGATCACGGTGACGAGTGAGGGCTACGACGACATATTCGTTGCAAAAGCCAACTCGGATGGTCTGTTTTATTGGGTCCAACACGACGGCGGGCGTAGGAGTTCCAGCGGCGGCGAAGGCATAACCGTTGATGACGAGGGCAACGTCTACGTGACCGGCAACCTGGACGACTCGAAAGGCGTACAAACACGGGGGTATTCTGATATTTTCGGGTGGAAGCTCGATTCAACGGACGGCAGTTTCGTGTGGACCCAGCGCGCCGGGAGCGACAGCCCTCACGCAGGAGAATATGGCGACGTGGGATACGAGGTCGCGGTGGACAACAATGGCGGTGTGTACGTTACGGGCACCCTGGGGGCGGCAGATGGTCGGGATGGCTTCGCCGACTTCGGCTACTTTGAGATCGACGTATGGTCCGACGTCGTTTCCAACTATGGGTTCGTCACCAAGCTGAGTGATGACACGGGCGAGTTTCGCTGGGCGACTCGTTTTGGAGCAGATCAAGCGAATTCCCGATATGGCGGAAGCAGCCTCGATTTTGACAGCGCCGGCAATCTATACCTTGCGGGGTGGGCAAATAATGGTGGCGGAACCTACGGCGACTTCACACTGGCCGAGAGGGATGGGGCGCCTTCCTGGGGATTCCTGGCAACTGTGAACACAGTCTCGGGAGAATTCGAAGCTCTCCCGGGAGAATTCGAACCTGTCCAAAGAGTCGGCACCTCAGGCAACCCCGGTGCGGACATGCTGGCGTTCGATCCAGATGACAACCTGTTCATGGCAGGTTGGCTGCGAGGCAAGGATCAAGAGTTCCTAACGGGCGATGTTCTCTCCAGTACGCCCGGCACCTACGAGCCCTACGAGCCAACCTCGGACATGGTGCTGGTCAAACTATTCGCCGACGATTCGACCAACACGCCGCCGGTGGCCGGGAACGATTTCGTCAGCACGCCCGAGGACGCGCCTGTCACGGTCGATGTTTTGGCTAATGACTCCGACCCTGACTTAGGTGACGTGGTTCAAGTGTCAGGCATCACGCAAGGGGCTAACGGCTCCGTGGTAAACAACGGCGGCGCATCGGTAACCTACACGCCCAACGCCGACTTCAACGGCGAGGACACCTTCACGTACACCATCAGCGACGGCAACGGCGGAACCGATACGACTATGGTGACGGTGGACGTGACGCCGGTGGCCGATCCGCCCGTGGCCGTGGATGACGTGGCTTCGACGACGGTTGACACGTCGGTCGTAATTGACGTGCTGGCGAACGACTACGACCCGGACGGGGATGATATTTCGGTCATTTCGGTCACGAATGGAAGCGGTGGTACGGTCGTCCACGACGACGGGAGCGTAACGTACACCCCGAACGAAGGCTTCATCGGACCGGATACGTTCACCTATACGATTTCCGACGGGTACGGCGGAGAGGCAATTGGCTACGTCAACGTCGAGGTCAATGCGATCCCATCGACAATGGAGTTCACGAGTACGGCCTTGCCGATCAATATCGGCGATCTGAAGACTGTTTCCTCGTCGATCGCCATCTCGGACACGGGGGTTACGATCGCGAGCCTTACGATCAGAATCGACCTGACACACTCGGAAGATACCGATTTGACCGCACAGATCATCAGTCCGACGGGAAGCATCCTGACGATCGACGTCCCGATTGTTTCAGGCAACTACGGGTATGAATACATTGTCTCCGACGACGTGACGGGCCTAGTCCTCGACGGAACGTGGACGCTTCAGGTGACCGACGGCGTCAAGAACCGGATGCGAGGCTGGCTGACCGAATGGACAATGGCCGTCGAGCCCACTCCGATCGAGTCTGCCTCGTCGTCGGCCGCCACCGATGCGGCCCTCCTGGCGTGGGGCGATCTGGATTCGTCCGACGATGACGACTCCGACATCCTCACGGAAACGTTGATCAACGACCTAGCTAGTGTCTGTCGGGAAAGTGATGATTTGGCGGTGGGCGCTGGAGTTTGTGGGCCGATCTGATGGGCAGAGGAGGCTTTGGGGGCGCGAAGATCGCTCGCGGGGCAAATGGCAAACGCCCAAGGACAAAAAA
>JABMRB010000166.1 GCA_013202865.1 Candidatus Nealsoniibacteriota bacterium
GAACCAGACGTACCAGTAGTTGCCCGGCGAGTCGGGAATCTCGAATCCGAAATAGGGCGCCGGTCGCGACACGTCCCAGTCCCGTAGCGGCTCGTGGAGAAAATGGCCCTTGAGATAATTGGCAATCTCCGACTGCAGGTGCTCGCCGCCTTGGGTCCAGTCGTCGAGAAAGCCGTGGAGCCGTTCGATGTTGATGAACAGGTGGTCGGCCGTGCGAACCTCGGGCGTGGTGTTCGACAGCGTGCTGATTGGATCGATCAGATCGGTGGGGCTGTAGTGGTGGCCGCACTTGTCGCAACTGTCGCCGTACTGATCGGCCGTCTCGCATTTCGGACACGTCCCCTTGACGAACCGGTCGGCCAGGAACGTGCCGGCCTGCACGTCGTAGAGCTGTGTAACCTCCTGCTCGCTGACCATGTCGGCATCGCGGATCGACTGCCAGATCTCGGCACACAGTTCCCGATTCTCCGAGCTGTTCGTGCTGCCGTAGTTATCGAACTCGATTCCGAACGCGGCGAAATCCCGCTCGTGGGCCTGCTGCATCTCGCCGATCAGTTCTTGCTCGCCAATCCCCTCGTCCCGGGCGCGGATCATGATCGCTGTGCCATGGGTGTCGTCGGCACAGAGGTAGATACACCGGTTGCCGCGGAGCTTCTGGAATCGGACCCAGATGTCGGTCTGGAGGTACTCGACCAGGTGTCCGATATGGATATGCCCGTTGGCGTAGGGCAAGGCGCTGGTAACAAGGATTTGTCGCATCGGCGGGTGTACTCCGGTTGGCGGTGCAGCGGGGGCACGGAAGGAACTCGAGGCAAGAGCCCCTATCTACACTATGCCCCTCTCCATTATGACGGCCCGACCCGGCCGCTGGTTCGCATCAGCCTTCGCGACCGGACATCGTGCCAAAACGACCGATTGTAGCCGACCGGCCACTTGCCGGGGAGGCCGAATGTCGGTTCTGACGCGAAAGAGTGCGAAGAAAGGGGCGATTCTGCCCCGCTTTCAACCCGGCGGCGGTCGAACGGGCCGCAACGCGATCGCGCCATTGCTGCCGAACGTCCACGCCCGCCGGTCTGTCTGGCTGCGTCGTGTCGGCTCAGGCCGTGCGTCCACGACGTTTTCGCCGCGTCCACACCAGCAGCCCCACCACCCCCATGCCAAGCAGGACGAACGTGGAGGGTTCGGGGACGTATTGCACGGCCATGCCGTACACGCCGTAGCCGCGCATGGAATCGACCGCGGTGGCCTCGGCGGTTGCCGGATCGATGCGGAAGAGGACGTCCGAGTAGCGGTCCCGGGTGTAAAGGACCCCGCGCACCGGGTCAAACGTCAGCCCGTCACCGTCGTTGATCTTCGTGTCGCCGACGACGGTTCCCGCCCCGGATTCAGGATCGATCGTTATCAGGTAGTCGTTCCCGGTCGGCTCGTAATAGCCGTAGATCGTGCCGGTGTCGGGATCGATGCCGAGTCCGCGGACGGGCGTAAAACCGACCGGTCCGATCGTCTCGGTCGTGCCCGTCACCAGACTGGTCTTGAAAGTCATCCAGTCGCTGTCTACGCCGTAGAGGTTATGTTCCGCGGGGTTGTACGCCAGGCCGAACACGGTGCCGGCCGAGACGTGAACGGGATTGCCCTGCCAGTCCAGCACGGGGCCGGTTGTGGCATCCGACGGGTTGATTGCCAGCACGGCTTTTGTTGAGTCGTCGACCCCGATCAGCGCAGCGAGGCGGGGCGAATAGGCCAGCGCCTGGAAACCGATTCCCGTGTTGCCCACCAGCGTCGAGGAGACATCGGTCGGGTCGACCCTGTACAATTCGCCCAGGTGCGAGCCGCTGGCCACGGCGTACAGGTCGCCTTCGGCTGCGTAGGAAGAGCTGCACAAGAAGCCCAGCGCGAACAACAAAGCAAACGTCGACGGGCCCGTCCTTGCACGTCCTGCGGTTCGGCGTTTTCGCCACGCACAAACCACCAGCCCCACCGCCCCCACGGCCAACAGGGCGAGCGTGGACGGCTCGGGGACGGGCTCGCTAATACTCACTCTCAGGTTGTCCAAAGCATGGCGAACCACCCCGTCGCCACCGCCTCCCTCGCCATAGCCCATGAGCGAAATGTAGTTACTGCTGAACCCGCCCGGGCGAACGTGCGTGAAAAACGGATCGGTGCTGCCGTCCGAAAACGCGCGCACGGTCACGTCGGAGCCGTTGCCGTCAAACGGATTCCCGTCGGCCGGATCGAAGATCTCGATGCGGATATGGTGAAACAGATCGTCCGCCTGCGAAGCGAACCGGTTGTCACCCACCCAAGAACGGTTATCGAACGCTTGGGAGAAGCCGTTTCCGCGGAAGAGAAGCCCGATGCCGTCGTTGAATTGAGGAAACTCGTTCCGTGTTGACGCGGTCGTGCCGAAATTGACAGTAATCCAGGACGTCTGCGTGACGTTGTAAACGGGGCTGCCGGTGAGTACCGGGTTCACGTCAAACTCGATGACGGAAGCCATCCCCATGCCGGGATCTTTCACAAAATCGTGATTCAACGATATCCTGCCCGACGTGCCTCCGCTCCTGCCTGCCAACAGCAGAGCACTCGGCACATCGCCGTTTCCCACCTGCGAGAAGATTGGCTCGCCACCGTCGGTGTAGCCAATCGGAAAGAACGCGCCCGACTGCCGAATTCCGATTTCGTGATTCACGTCACTCGAATTCGCGCTAACGTCGTAAGTGTCCAGGAATAACTCTACTTCTTCACCGTGCAAGCCTCCGGCAAACAAGGCCAGCGGTATCACCACGGCGAAACAAGCTCTTGCAGCATTCATCTGATTACCTCCACAGAAACGTTGTGTACAAATGGTCGTTTACGAGTTTGAATTGAAATTCGGGATCGTGATCGAAGCCTCATGCCCGTTTCCGTTTTCGCCACGCACACGCCGCCAGGCCAAGCGCCCCCATGCCCAACAGCACCAGCGTCGACGGCTCCGGAACCACCGTGCCGATCAGCCGGGCGTAGAAGGTTTCGCCCACTCCGTACGAATCGTGTGCCTTGACGGCGATCAGGTTCTCGCCGGGCAACATGTAGCCGGTCACGTCGATCGGACCCAGCCCACTGCAAAGACCGTCGGCGTCGGCGGCGACCAGGGTCCCGTTGATGTAGATCAACGCGTCGTCGTCCGCGATGGCCAGCAGGGCAACGTCCTCTACCGGATCGCTTAATGTGAACGTCTTGCGCAGATAGACGGGCGTGTCGGCGCCGGGGCCCCAGATCGCGCCGCCGGGTCTTGGCTGGGCGGAACTCCATGCCGACGTGTCCAGCGCGAGATCCGTCTTCCAACCGGGATTGGCCGCCTCAAAGGCCGAGCCGACCGAGTGGATCGGCTGACCCTCCCGATTCCCCTCCGGAGCCATCGCCAGCCAACTCGAATCGGTCCCGAGCTCGAACAAGGGAGGCTGCGGCTCGCCGCTGATCTCTACTACGCCATGGAACGGCACACCGATCGGATCGCTTGCGCGGTGTCCCCAGTCGTTCCAGCGGCCTTGCTGGCTGTGGCCCGGATAGTACATGGCCACGTAGTTCTCGCTGGTGCCGCCGTTCGGCTCGCCGGACGCCCAATAGCTGTACGTCAACGCCTCCCCGTTGCTGAAGCCGAACGTTCCTTGCCGATCGGCGTCGGTGAGCCCCGTCCAGAGCAACCGGCTGGTGCCGCCGTAGCGGCCGAACGTCTGAAACACCCAGTCCTGCTCGGCCGCATCGTTGATCGCCGTCAGGTGACCACCCAACGAGATCGCCGCCACTTCCGAGTTGATCCAGTCGCTTTGTTCCAGCAGCGCGTAAGAATGATTGTTTGCCGGGTTGACGAACCACGGGCTAACCGGCGCGGCCGTCGCCCACTCACCGAGTGAAATCAGCAGGACAACCAACACGGCCCAAGGAGTTGTTAGACGAAACATGATTCTACCTCTTTCAAGCAAGGGACAATGGACTAGTATTCATCATCAATGCCTCATGCCCAATTTCGTTTCCGCCACGCATACGCCAGCAGCCCGAACGCCCCCACGGCCAACAGGGCAAGGGTGGAGGGTTCGGGGATTGGCTCGGCACTGATCTCGATATTGAATTCGTAATTCCGGCGATCGTAGCCGTTCGGAGGACCTCCAAACGAGAGACTTTCCCCGAGAGGGGACGGGGGGCTGGGATGAGTATTGCTGATCGACCCGCTGTACCAATGAGTACCAGTGGGAACGGCGGGTTGTTGAAACGGAATCACACTGCCAGCCTGTCCACCGGTGCCGTTGGGATTCGCGTCAATGAAACCCGCCCCAATCGTCTCACCCGGTTCCAACAGGAACGTTGCGGGGCCGTCTTCGTCGAATTCAAAGCGGAACACGCCTGTGGCGTTGTAGTCGATGCCCGAGACTCTGGTGGTCCCGATCTTCATGACGGTGAAGATGTTGTCGTCGGTGAAATCGCCGTTCTCGTTGAGATCGCGAAACCAGACGACGAACGGCGTTACGCGGCTGCGGTTGCTGCCTACGGCGAATTGGAAGGTTGTCACTGTGACCGTCTCGGCAACGGCCGACGCGTTCTGGTACGGGCGAAACTCATCGATCGCCAGATTCGACGGCCAGAGGTCTACGATGCCGTAGTTCGTGACGGTGGAGTCTCCCAAAGTCTCCGCCCGGGCGATACCGCCCCACTCGACCACCAGCAACACCGCCAAACAGAATCTTGTACAACTCATAACGTTACCTCCAGTAAAAGTAAAAAGGTTGTAAGGAACAACCATCCACGAAACCACAGACGGACCTTCTCCGCCTGTTGAACACTCGGGAAGTCGGTCGCCACGTGCGAACCGACCGGCACACCCATGAGATAGAACGCCGCCGCAAGCGGTGCGGGGAGCGATCGCTTTGGGTGCGAAGCCGCTGCCTGCGGCTAATCGCCTGTGGGTTGGGGTTGGAGTATTCACGATCGATGCCTCACGCTCGTTTTCGTTTTCGCCACGCATACGCCAGCACGCCAACCGCCCCCATGGCCAGCAGGGCGAGGGTGGAAGGTTCGGGGATCGGAGTCAGCATCAGTTCTTGCCAGCCGTGACCCTCGGCATATGCCTCAGCAAGAATCAGGCCGGAATCAGTGGTATAGAATCCCCTGGTGATCTGCCAATCGACGTCGGAAATAATACAGTCGGACAGTGCGTAGTAATCCCCGTCATCCCAAAGGCATCCTTCTCTATACGACGGTTCCGCGGAGCTGCAGAATCCCACGATCTGCTCGAGTTCATTCACGGAGTATGCATTGCTCCCGGTCGCCCAGTCAGGTCGCGAAAGAGCGGAGATTTCCGCGTCTCGCCAACAGGCAGCGACCTGTTCCGATTGATTGATGTACGACATGCCGACGACCAGGCCGCCATCGTTGATGTCGTTGGGGCTGCTGTAGTGGCCACCCTCGAGGTCCGGCAATGAAGTGTACTGACCATTCTCCCAGGTCCAGCCGTCCATCATCCCCCCGCCCACGCCGAGTATCTGATTGTGGTTGTTGATGCCCAGGACTCTGTCGTCATAAGCTGGTAGCGGCCCCTGATTGTGAAAGGTACCGTCCCAGAGGAACAGACTTACAGGCCCCGAAGACATCTCGGAAACCCCCGCGACGAGCCCGTTGTCGTTCACGGCGAGGGCCCAACTCTCCCGGCCGCCCAAGGTGCCCAGCTCTTGCAGAACGCAGTTATCCCAGATCGCGGCGATATCGCGGGTCAGGGTCGCAATGACGCCCGCAACTCTCCCTGAGTTGTTGATATCAAATGGGTACGCGAAGTGGCTCGGCGTTTCCTCGAGCAGGAGGTTCTGCTCGCCGTCCCAGACGAATCCCCTTTGCCCGGACACCGCGAAGTCTGACCAGTAGCATGCGACTCCCAGGTCGTTCATCCCCCTGACGCAACCCTTGCGAGCTATGATTCCCGTCTCTTCCACCCGGTACCTGGGAGCACTTGCCCAGCAATCGTTGGCGGCCGCCAAGGTGGTAGATAAGGCCAAGAACACCACCAGGAGACGAGCGGCAGGAAATCGTATCGCATTCATCATTCTACCTCCACAAGAGAATTGTCTACAAACAGTCACCTACGAAACCACAGACGGACCTTCTCCGCCTGTTGAACACTCGGGAAGTCGGTCGCCACGTGCGAACCGACCGGCACACCCATCAGATAGAACGCCGCCGCAAGCGGTGCGGGGAGCGATCGCTTTGGGTGCGAAGCCGCTGCCTGCGGCTTGTCGCCTGCGAGTTGGGGTGGGAGTATTCATTATCGCTGCCTCATGCCTGTTCTCGTCTTCGCCATGCGTACGCCAGCAGACCGATCGCTCCCATGGCCAACAGGGCGAGGGTGGAGGGTTCGGGGACGA
>JABMRB010000167.1 GCA_013202865.1 Candidatus Nealsoniibacteriota bacterium
CAACGCGATTGCCGAGGCGGGCAACTCGCCACAAGATGCACAAGTCACGACCGCCGACCTACTATTGGCCCGGAACAACCCCCGCGATTTCCTTCACCCGGGCGGGATCGAATTCCCGTACGACTACGACCGCGACGGCGCGGTCAACGCCACGGACGTGCTTCTAGCGCGGAACAACCAGACGAACTTCCTCGACATGCTGCAACTGGTCGATCTATCGGCCGCCGCGGCAGAAGTCCAGCAGGCATCGCCTGCCGAGCTAGCCTGGCTTTGGGAAGCCGCGCAGTCCGCCTCCGAAGAGACCACGTCAGAGCCGGTGCCCCCGTCGCCTGCGACCGTCGATTTCCTGTTGGCGACTATGTAGAACGGAACTTGTTCCGTTACCTGGCCGAAGCCGCGATGTTGCCGCGGAAGATGTTGCCACGGAAGATGTTGCCGCGGAAACGGAACAAGTTCCGTTCTACTGATCGCCGGGCGGATCGCGCTGGACGGCGGTGGTTAGCTCGTCGATGCGTTTGTCGAACCGTTGGCGGGTGAGCTTGGCGTTGATCTTGTTGCTCAAGGCGTGACACATGCTGATGAAGCAGTCGGCGGCGCGGTCCTCGGCCAACTCGTGGGCGGTGAATTCGCCCAGCGCCTCCTGGCGGAGGAACGTGACCTCGTCGAGCAGCTTTTGCAGGCTCTGTGCGTCGTCGGCTTCGGCCGAGTCGTCGAGCGTGAGTTGGCGACGTTCGATCTCCAACAGCGAGTGCATATAGCGGTCGAGCCGGTGTTCCTTCATGCGGGCTCGCTGCCGGCGATACCACCGCCCGCCGAGAAAGCCGGCAATCACCGTGGAGGCCACCAGCGAGTAGATCGCCTCCCAGCTCTCGAACGAGTGCATGTCGAACTCGGGATCGTAGAAGGCCTGGGCGCCCGGATGGACGGGAAACGACGGTTGCTGCCGGGCGAATTTGAACCGCTCCTGCTCGGAAAGCTCGCGCAAATGGTGCCGCTTGATGAAACGCTGGTTGAGCACCAGCCGGGTCACCTCGTGTACCAGCCCCGCATGGGTGTCTTCGCATGTGAGCAGATGGGCCCCCATGGCGACCGTGTGGACATCTTCGCTGGGTACGGCCGGTTCGCGGGTGCGGTAGAATCCCTGCGGGAGATCGTACCGCGACATGGAGACGTGCTTCTGCACCAGCGCATCGCGATAGGGGATGCTGAGCACGTCGCACTTGCCACCGGCCAGCAGATCCTGAAAGATCGGCGCCCGGACGCCCACCGTGACAAACGCCGCATCGAGACTCTCGTCGCCGAACCGTTCGGCCACTTCGGTATAGGTGAGCTTCTCAAGATTACTCGAATCCGTGTCCAGGCCAAGATGGTTTAGCAACATCGTACTCATGGCAAGGTCTCCAGAGCGGTCCAATCCGACGGAGATCCGTTTGCCGATCAAGTCGGCCGGGCAGAGGATCTGGGAGTCGCGGGGCACGATGACGTGTGCCGGCTGGCTGTAGAGGTTGGCGACGAAGGCCACCTCGGCGATCTCCTTTCGGGGAGGCTCGCCCGAGACTTCCAGCGTGCCCGGTTGGTACAAGGCGAAATCGGCCTTTCCCTCTTCGAGTTGTCGCAAGTTTTCGAGCGATCCGTTCGTCTCCACAAGGTAAACCTTCACGCCCGGGAGGCTCTTGCGGAGTTCGGCGGCCAGATCATCGCAGAGGGGGCAATAGAGCCCGCGCTGCGGCCCGGTGGCGATCGTAATCTCCCGGGGCATCGCCGTAGCCGCTCGCCAGGCGATATGGACGATCACCGGCAAAAGCACTAGCAGTACAATGACCGCGAAGGCGGCCCATTTCTTTTTCATGGCCCGGTTCCCGTTGGCTGGTTGGGTTACCCGAATTGGCGAACGCGTCGCAACAGCGTCAGGTTCCGTTTGCCACGCGGTTTCCGTTGACGTTGAGCAGAGGCCCGCTGATCGCGACGCCTAACAGGATACCACCAAGGAGCCAGGGCCAGAATACCCAAGTCGGCGAACGACCTATCGATTTTTGTTGCGGCGGCGGAGGCAGATGAGCAGGCCGACGGCGCCGGTAGCCAGGAGCGTCACGCCGGCCGGTTCGGGAACCGCGGCGGCTGCGATCAACGTTTGGCGGAGTTCGTTGTAGTTGCCGGGGTACTGCAGGTCGTGTGACGTGAGATTGAAGGCCCCCAGCTTCTGGTTCTCGGCGTCGAGGATCACGACGTCACGGTAGGTGACGTTCCAGCTTGTCCAGGCGTCCGATTGGCCGTCGAGGTTGAGGTCGACGTCCTGTAGCCAGGGGATGTCGCGTCCTGCGGTGGCCAGGGAGTTTTGCGACTCGTAGCCCCTCTGGTTGACACCGAAGATTCGGATGTCGAGTTCGGGATGGTTGGCGTCAAGGTCCTTCTGCATCTGGTCCAGGTACCCAACTTGGGCACGGCAGTATCCTCACGTGGCGTGTCCGAAGTACCAGGCCGAGACCTGCTGCAAGAGGTCGCGCGGCGAAACCGACTGGCCGTAGGTCGAGGAGGTGGAGTTGACGTCATGCAAGGCGAAGTCGGATACCATCTCGGCCGTTGCGACCGGTGCGCCCACCATCAAGACGGAAACCGCAACAAGCGGGGCGGCCAACGACCGGAGCCGGAGACGGTTCTTGCAGAGCGATCGCATGATTCTCTCACAACGGTCCAGGATGCTTGATAGTCCAACAGAGAGGATTCAATCCCCCCATTATGAACACGGCAGAGGCCGTTGTCAAGGATTTTCGATGGTCGGCACGAAGAACGTGCGCCATGGGCCACTTGCGGCTTAGCAATGAACACTGCGAAGCCGCAAGCAGCCTTGTAGAAACATGCCGGTGTACTACCGCTTGGAAAACTGCGTGCCGCGTCGGGCGCCTCGTAGGCCGGGCTTCTTGCGCTCTTTCATTCGGCTGTCGCGGGTCAACATGCCGGAATCGCGCAGGACGTCGTCCAACTCGGAACTGTACTTCATCAGCGCCCGGGCGATCCCGAGCTTGCAGGCGTCGGCTTGGCCCGTGTTGCCACCACCGCCGACGCGAACGACCACGTCGACCTGACCGCGGGTCTGGGTGTGCAGCAACGGCGCCAAGACGGCGTTTTGGTCCTGCACGTTGTAGAAGTATTCTTCCAGCGGTCGTTTATTGATGAGAATCTTGCCGTCACCGGCTCGGACCCGAACCCGTGCGACCGCCGATTTTCGCCGCCCGGTCCCCAGAGAATCTTGCGTTGCCGATGTGGCCATGATCGTCCCTTGCAGAATTGCTATACGAATTATTTCTTGACGCCGAGCTCTTTCAACTCGGGCTGTTGTGCTTGATGAGGATGCTCGGTGCCGGCGAAGATTTTCAGCTTCGCAAGCATCTTGGTGGCGAGCTTGTTCTTGGGCAGCATCCGGCGAACCGCATCGTAGAGGATCGATTCAGGTTTGCGCGCAAGCCGCCGACCGGCCGATTCGCTCCGCTGGCCCGGATAGCCGGTATACCAGGTGTACTGTTTCTGATCCCACTTATTGCCGGTCATGACAACCTTTTCGCAATTGATCACGACGACGAAATCGCCCGTGTCAATGTGGGGGGTGTAGGTGGGCTTGTGTTTGCCCATCAGGATCACCGCAATCTCACTGGCCATGCGGCCGAGTATCTTGCCGTCGGCGTCGACGAGCCACCATTTTTGCTCGACTTCACCCGGCTTGGCCATGTACGTCTTTGCTGTCGCCATTTGCTCACTCAAGAGGCTTTTCGGACCCGAGACCGCCCCCGCCGGGCCGCCACGTTCTTAACACTACCCACCACCGACGATGGGCAAACCCGTAACCTACCTGTTTATCGGCACGTTGACAAGGCGTGCCAAAAAAAGAGTTGGCATTCAGAGATCGGGGTGTACCTCGCTCTTGCGGGGGGTGTTGCGTGGGATTTGCCTGTAAGTTGCGAGTTCTGGGGGGCAAAGGGGGATTGCTAAGCCGCAAGCGGCTGTTTCAGCCACCGCTCGATTGCCTCCAGGATGTGCCTGATCTGCTCGTCCGTCAACGGGTGGCCCTTGGGGATATTGTGCCATTTGGCTAGGCATCCGCGGCAGCAGGTGGCCGTGGCGTGCTGGGCTATGAAGACCGGATGGCCCCGCATGGGGGTCTGCCGGCCGTCGTTGCGGGGTGCGGCGGCAGCCAACCGGTCGACCACGAACTGGCGGCCGTGATCGAGGATCACCGGCAGTGTCTTCTGCCGCAGGTATGCCAGTTCCTTGGGACCCAGTCGAAAACGGCTGCGAAACTCGCTTCGACCCAGCGCCGCGAAGAGGTCGTCCAGGTCGCGCATGGTGTTTCCCCGGGCCGCTTGCGGCTTCGCAGCCGTGGTGTTCCCGCTCTTTGTTACGGCCAATACGTCGCCAGCAATTGGTCGATGGCCTCCGCGGCGGTGTCTTTCTGCGCCGGGCGCTGGTGGGGCGTTGCCTGATCGAGGTCAGTGAGCCAGGCTAGCTCTTCTATCGAAGCCTCCCCTTCCTCGCCCTTCGCCCCTAACCCCTCACCGCTGAGATCTATCAGCTTCAACCCGTCGAGGAAGTTCGTCTGGTTGTTCCGCGCTAAGAGCACG
>JABMRB010000168.1 GCA_013202865.1 Candidatus Nealsoniibacteriota bacterium
CCACATGGCCCGCCTGATGGGCGACGTGCAGGCCGACTTGCTGCTGACCGACCCGCCGTACAACGTGGCGTATCAGGGCAAGACCAAGGACGCCTTGACGATCGAGAACGACGCGATGGAAGACCCGCAGTTTCGCAGCTTCCTGGTAGACGCGTTTCGCAACGCCGCCGCCGCCATGCACCCCGGTGCAGCCTTCTACGTTTGGCATGCTGACAGCGAGGGCTACAACTTCCGTGGGGCCTGTCGAGACGCGGGGTGGAAGGTGCGCCAGTGCCTCATCTGGGCCAAGAGTGTGATGGTTATGGGCCGCCAGGACTACCAGTGGAAGCACGAACCGTGCCTCTACGGCTGGAAGCCGGGATCGGCCCACCAGTGGATGGCCGACCGCCGACAGACGACCCTGCTTGCGTTCGACAAGCCGGCCCGCAACGCCGAGCACCCCACGATGAAGCCCGTCGAGATGTTCCGCTACCTGATGCTCAACAGTAGCAAGCCGAGCGAAGTCGTGCTGGATCCGTTCGCCGGCAGTGGGACCACCCTGATGGCGGCCGAGCAGACCGGCCGGCTGGCGTACCTGATGGATCAACTTGATCCAGTATGCAGCATTCCTTGCCGCGGAGGTTGGCGTTGGTAGCAATTAACCCGCAGAGCATGAAGCCCGCCGAGTTGATGCGGGTACTGAATACGGCCGGTCGCGGGACGGTGCTGACCGAAACACGGCTGCGCCGGCACCGCAATCGGGCTGGTTACGCCATCGGCGACGCGCGGACGGTCAATCTGTTCCAATACGCCGCCTGATTGACGCTGGAACATTTCGCGCCGAAGGAGCCGCCACAGGACTACGCCGAGCGAAAGCGTCGGCAGGCCCAGCGCAACGCCGAAGCGGTTCGGACGGCGCAAGACATCGGCGAACTGCCGAAGGTCATCGATCCCGCGCGGAAGGCCGCGGCAGAAGAGTCGTTCCGCACGTTCTGCGAGACCTACTTTCGCGACGTCTTCTACTTGCCCTGGTCCGACGACCACTTGAAGGTCATCGCGAAGATCGAGCGGGCGGTGCGCACGGGCGGCCTGTTCGCCATGGCCATGCCGCGAGGAAGCGGAAAGACGGTCGGTTGCCAGACGGCCGTCCTCTGGGCTGCGTTGACGGGCGCGACACCCTTCGTCACGCTGATCGCCGCCAGCGCCGATCGGGCTAAGGATCTCCTGGAGAACATCAAGACGTGGCTCGAAACGAATCCCCTGCTGGCAGAGGACTTTCCGGAGGTCACGTATCCGATCAAGTGCCTGGAACGGATCACCAACCGCCAGAAGGGGCAGAAGCACCACGGCCAACCGACACGAATCGAATGGTCGGCCGACAAGGTCGTGCTGCCGACAATCGAGGGCTCGAAGGCATCCGCCGTAGTAATCTCGTGCAGCGGCATGAAAGGCTCCGACATCCGCGGTCAGAACCACGCTCGGGCTGATGGCCAAGTGGTGCGTCCGCAACTGGTCATGGTGGACGACCCTCAAACGACCGAATCGGCCTGGTCGCCCTCGCAATCCAAGCGTCGCGAGGCGATCCTCGCCGGCGATGTCTTGGGTATGGCCGGGCCCGGAAAGAAGATCGCCGGGCTGATGGCCTACACGGTGATCCGGCCGGACGACATGGCCGATCGAATGCTGGACCGCGAAAAGCACCCCGAATGGCAGGGCGAGCGAACGAAGCTCGTCTACTGCTTCCCCACCAACGAGAAGCTCTGGGCCCGTTATGCCGAGATCCGCGGCGATTCGCTCCGCAACGACGGCGACGGCTCCGAGGCGACCGCGTTCTACGACGAGAACCGTGAAGCCATGGACGAGGGAGCCCGTATCGCATGGGCCGAGCGTCACAATGAGGACGAGCTCTCGGCCATTCAGCACGCGATGAACCTGCGCCTGCGCGACGAGGCGGCCTTCTTCGCGGAGTATCAGAACGAGCCAATCGTCGAGACCGAAGGCGAAGAGATGCTCACTGCCGAGGAGATCACGTCGAAGATCAATGGGTACGACAAAGGCGTACTCCCCCTCGGCGGGTCGCACCTGACCATGTTCATTGACGTGCAACAGAAGGCCCTCTTCTGGCTGATTGCCGCGTGGGAGGAAGACTTCACCGGCTATGTGCTCGACTATGGGACTTGGCCCGACCAACGGCGGGCGTACTTCACACTGCGGGACATCCACAGGACGCTCGCCCGGGCCACACCCGGCGCGGGCCTGGAAGGCTCCATCTACGCCGGATTGGAGAAGCTCTGCGGTGAGCGGCTCGATCGCACGTACCGCCGCGAGGACGGGACCGAAATGAAGATCGACCGTGCGCTGATCGACGCCAACTGGGGGCAATCGACCGACGTGGTCTACCAATTCTGCCGTCAATCAAAACACGCCGGGATTATCCTGCCCAGTCACGGCCGCTACGTGGGCGCCTCTTCGCTCCCGTTTTCCGAATACCGCCGCAAGCGGGGTGACCGAATCGGTCATCATTGGCGGATCCCATCGACAACCGGCAAGCGCCAGGTTCGGCACGTGCTGATCGATACGAACTACTGGAAGTCGTTCGTCCACGCCCGCCTGGCCGTTGCCATGGGCGATCCGAGCTGTCTGTCGCTGTTTGGGCGTGACGAGAAGGCCCATTGCCTCTTCTCCGAACATTTGGTGGCCGAGTTTCGCATCAAGACGATGGCCCGCGACCGGACGGTTGACGAATGGAAGCTCCGCGCCACCCGCCAGGACAATCACTGGTTCGATTGCCTGGTCGGCGCGGCGGTGGCCGCCAGCATTCAGGGCGCGACGCTCGCTTCGCTGCGCGGGCAAGCGATGGCCCCGCGCGAGCGGATCAAACTTTCCAGGCTACAGCGGCGGTAGCACTGAAGAAATCGGCATTTCTTCAAGAAAAGCGGACAGACCACCAGTCGCGTCGAGTATGTAATCAATAGAGGGCCAAGTTGTTTCTATACATGTGGCCACCTGTCACGTCACACCTGGGAAGCATGATGGTCGACGATCTGGCTGACACGATCAAAGAAAACGCCGCCGGGCCGAAACGGGCCAGCGATGATGCGGGCAGCGTCGAGCAGCACCCGCTGAAGGATCAGATCGAGGCGGACAAATACCTGGCGGCGAAGAAGGCGACTCAATTGAAGGGACTCGGCATCAAGCTAGCCAAGATCAGTCCGGGAGGGACCGTTTGATGTGGCCGTTTCGCAACAGAAGGAAGGCCCGCACGTCCCTCCCGGGCCATCTTCGCGCACGGTACGACGCGGCGCAGACGATGGTCGAAAACGCCCGGCATTGGGCGATGGCCGACGGGCTGAGCGCGGATGCGGCCATGACGCCCGATGTGCGCAGAACCTTGCGAAACCGGGCTCGGTACGAGGTAGCCAACAACTCCTACGCCAAGGGTATGGTACTGACGATCGCGGGCGATTGTGTGGGGACGGGACCACGTCTGCAACTGCTGACCGAAGACAACGAGACAAACCGGATCGTCGAGCAGGCCTTCGCCGAGTGGGCATCGGCCGTCGATTTGGCGGCAAAGCTTCGCACGATGCGGATGGCCAAATCAACCGACGGCGAAGCATTCGCCGTATTGGTCAACAACCCGGACCTCGATCACCCGGTGAAGCTTGACCTTTGCCTCGTCGAGGCAGACCAGATTACCACGCCGGTGACGGCCATCAATCGCCCGGAGGTGGTCGACGGAATCGAGTTGGACGGTCTGGGACACCCCGAAGCCTACCACGTGCTGCAGGAGCACCCCGGGGCCTACGGGATTGGCCCGGCGTTGGTGACCAGTCGGCGGATACCGGCTACCGCCGCGACGGAACCGGGTGGCTGCAGGCCGCCTTCAGCACGACCAGTCTGCCGGGCATCCTCTCCAACGTGGCCAACAAGTCGCTGCTGGAAGGCTACAACTACATCGAAGACGCCTGGCGACAGATCTGCAAGATCGCCGCGGTCAACGACTTCAAGGAACACAGCCGATACCGAATGACCGGCTCGTTTAAGTTCGAACAGGTCGGCCCCGACGGGGAGCTGAAGCACGGTAAGGTCGACCAACAGAAGTTCGGCCAGAAGGCCGACACGCACGGGATCATGTTCGCGCTGACGCGGCAGATGATCATCGACGACGACCTGAGCGCGCTCAGCGAAATCCCCCGGCAGATCGGTATGGGGGCGGCCGAGGCGATTGCCGACCAGCGAGACATTGCCGCTGTTCACACCGCGCAGCAGCAAGCGTTCTACCTGTCGGCGGACCGGTGCCATGC
>JABMRB010000169.1 GCA_013202865.1 Candidatus Nealsoniibacteriota bacterium
CTCCTCACTCCTCACTCCTCACTCCTCACTCCTCACTCCTCACTCCTCACTCCTCACTGCTCATAGCTCATAGCCGAATCGGGAAGTAATTCCTGTGCGACCTCTGAGCCGCAAGCGGCTACCGATCCGTCAACATCGGCGCCAACGCCCGGCGCAACGCGTGCAACTGCGATTCCTGTTCGTCGCTGAAATGGCCGATGCGATGGGCGTAGGTGTCCATCCATGTGGCCAGCCGGTCGAGGTCGTCGGCGTCGAGGCGGACCTTGTAATGGCCCTCGCCTTCGCGCAGCAAGGCCAACAGCTTGCTCGCCCGGGCCGGCATCTGCCCGACCATCGAACGGTCGCGCTCGAACGCCAGCGTGCGCAGATCGTTGTTCGCGTAAGAGATCAGGCTGTTGTACGACTTGGCTGCCGTCAGGTCGAACGCGGCAGCCTTCGCGTCGTCGCTGCCGGGACTGTGGCAACCGACGCACGACTTCTCCAGCACCGGCTGAACCAACCGATCGTAGCGCAACGGCCAGGAACCGTCCGGACCGGCGCGGAGTTGCGACGGCTCGCGCATCGCCGCGGTCGGTGCGGCGCCGATCGTTGGGGCCGTGTCGCGATGTTCGTGACAACCGATGCACGAGAGCGTCTGGTTCGGCTGCACGTAAGTCAACGACCGCATCGTCTGCACCGCCAACCCTTCGCCGTCGAGTGCCTGGAAAAAAATCGACATCCCCGAGGGCACGCGAAAATGGGCCGACCCGTCGCTCTCGACCGGCACCGTGCCCAGCACTATCTTGCCCGGATCTTCCCGCGAGACACCCAGCACGGGGCTGTTCATGTGCGGTTGCACCTTAGGCGGCACGCCGATCACGCGAAGCCGCGCAATTGTCCCCCGCTCGATCCCCTCCATGCCGCGATAGACGTCCTGCACGAGAAAGGCCCCTTCCTGTGGCCCGTCCCACTCGGGCGTCTCGGGCATCGCCGGCGGACGCTTTCGCGGCCGCACGGGGATCGGACTGAGCGACGAGATGCTCGGATCGCGGTAGAGCGGTTCGAGGTTCCCAAACGCGTCGTACAGATACACACCCATGGCATTGTTTGGGTTGCGCGGGTCGTCGATCGCGAACCGGCTATGGCCCGGCAACCGCTTGTCGCTCCATGCAACCAGGTAGTGCTCCTCAGAAAGCGGAAACGGGCTGGCGTAGTACATGTTGACCCAGCCTTCCGTCTCGGGGAACGGAACCTCGGGCGTGAGCCGCTGGAGCGGACGCTCGAACTCCGTGCCCTGCGTGCGGTCCAACAACACGAGCGACCCGCCCAGGTTCGAGTGATGGGCACAGGCCGTGAACAACAGCTTGTTCGAGTTCGGCACCGCGCAGGCCTCGAACACACATTGCGGCTTCTTCGTGAAATTGCCGTAAACCAACTGCGGGTTCGTGCCGTCGGGGTTCGTCGACCAAAGGCTCATGAACGGACCGTTGAACCGGTCGATATAGTCCCAGCGGGCATAAATGATCCGGCCGTCGGCGGCCACCGACGGCGTCCACTCGAAATTCTCGAACGCCGAAATCGCGCAAAGGTTCGTGCCGTCGCCGTCGATGCGGTGCAACGTAAACACCGGCACCGGCCGCGAGTTGCCGCCGCCGCAACGGACGTAACTGTCCGGCAACATCGTGCCGTCGGTCGCCATCGCGCTCTGCTTGCCGCACTGCAACGCCTGGCCCTTGCGGGTCGAAAGGAACACGATCCGCCCGTCGGGCAGGTAGCGGGCGTCGAAGTCGTCGTACTTACCGCGGGTCAGCCGTCGCACGCCGCTGCCGTCGACGTTCATCTCGTAGATCTGGTAGAAGCCGTCCTCGGCCAAGTCCTCCTTCTTCACCTTGTCGCCGATGTTGGCCGCTTCGGGATAGAACTTGCAGTAGGCGAACAGGATTCTTTTTCCGTCGTAGGACAGGTCGGGCCGAATGAACGTGCCGTCGTCCCAATCTTCGGTCAAGCATCGAACCTTCGGGTTCTCGCCCTTGAAACCATCGAGGATCCAGATCCCTCCGCCCGGCTTCGACCACCAGCCGTAGAACTGGTCGGACATGTGCGGAAACATCGGCGACGCCTGTTTAACGAACAAGATCGACTCGAAGTCCAGCAACGGATTCTTCAACGTCATCCCCCGCACGGCCCGCCTCGCCCTCATATATGAATCCCTCCCTCCAGCCGCTTGCGGCTTAAAACCTTCTCCCCTCTCCCCGCTTGCGGGGAGAGGGGCCGGGGGTGAGGGGCTCTTAGCACTTCCCACTTCCCGCAAAACCCTCTCCTCCGCCTCCACGTCCACCCCCGCCCGCCGCAAACTCTCAGCCAACATCAACCCCCGCTCAACCACCTGCCCGATCGCATACACGGCCGCTTCTTCCCCCGGCGTCGCAACCACAACCCCCGTATGCTTAGCCGACCACGGGCTCGTGCTGCTCTGCGTGGCCGGTTTACCGAGCGCCACGTTCTCCTTACTCTGCGACGGATAGATCTCGACCTCGTCGAGATGGAACCAGTTCTTGCCCGGCTGTTGCAGGCGAACGTATCGAGCGTTGGCGCCGTCGAGTTTCACTTCCAGCGGCTTCTTGTCGGTCTTGCCGTAGAACGTGGTGCCGTCGTGCTGATACGCCTGCTTGAAAGTCTTACCGTCGTCGGACAACAGCACGACGATCTTCGCCGCCCGGGCGGCCATACCCGGCTCGCAGCGGTTGTACAACACGAGCCGGTCCAGCGGCGTGGCCTTCTGCAGATCGACCTGCCACCAGGGATCGTTCTCGTTCTCCGTATGGAACCCCCACTCACCCGTCTTCACCCCGTCGACCCCGCCGGCCGCATCCTGCTCAGGCCGAACATTCCCGGCCGGTTTCACCTTCCCGGCCGCCCCATTGCGGACCTCGTCCTGATGCAACCAATCGGCCTCGATCTGCCCGGGCGTGATTGCCACGGTTTGAGCCGTCGCAATCGATCCGAACAGAAACACAACGGCAAAGACACCACACGAACGTATCTTCATAGCATCAATCTCCATTTAGCCATCCAACTCGAACCCAGTCCTCGTCTATAGTGTACCCGATCCCCCCGACGCCGCCAAAGCAAAACGCCTCGGTCCGGGCAGAAGTCCCAAGAAATGCCGCCGAAACTGGCGTTTGCGGACATTCTCCATCCCGCCACTTTGCGTCAAACGTCTGGCCCGGTTATCATGGCCCACAAAGCCGCGACCGGTGGTCGCGCCCTGGTGGTCACGAACACAGATGCACCACACCAAACACAAACAGAATGACCAAAACACCAGCGATCAAGCACCCCGGCGTCACCAGAACACCGACGCGACATACAAGGACTACGGTTCACAACCAACCAAAGGCGGGGTCAAATGAAAAGAGAAACCATCGTCGAGCTACACGCCGGTTTCGAGCGACTCGTCCACGTTGAAGAGGATTCGGGCGTCGAATTCTGGCTCGCCCGGGACCTGCAAGGCATGCTCGGTTACAGCAAGTGGGACAACTTTTCTCGGGTCATCGAGAGGGCCATAACCTCTTGTGAGAACTCGGGTTACGACTCGCGGGATCATTTTCTTGAAGCCGGGAAAATGATCCCTCTTGGGAAGGGTGGCCAACGCACCGTTAAGGACTATATGCTCACCCGATACGCCTGCTATCTTATCGCTCAGAATGGAGACCCGTCGAAAGACCCGATCGCCTTTGCTCAGACCTACTTCGCCGTCCAGACGCGCAAGCAGGAGTTGATCGAGACGCGGATGGCCGAGGTGGAGCGGCTTGGTGCCCGGCGGAAGCTGACGGCCTCGGAGAAGGAGCTGTCGGGGATCATTTTCGAGCGCGTCGGCGACGAACGGAGCTTCGGGCGGATTCGCAGCAAGGGAGACCAGGCACTGTTCGGCGACCGCACGACGCAGCAGATGAAGGAGAAACTCGGCGCACCGAAAAGCCGGGCGCTGGCCGACTTTCTGCCCACGATTACCATCAAGGCCAAGGACTTTGCCAACGAAATCACCAACTTCAACATCAAGCAAGAGGACCTTCGCACCGAACCGGGCATCACCACTGAGCACGTCAAGAACAATGCCGAGGTCCGAAATCTTCTGAAGAATCGGGGCATCGTCCCGGAATCCTTGCCCGCTTCGGAAGACGTTAAGAAAGTACAACGGCGAGTGGCATCCGAGCAGAAGAAGCTTCCAAAACAGGTCAAGCCACTCGAACCGCACGAGGAGGAGTTGCAGTAGTGGATATTGCTAAGCCGCAAGCGGCAGTGAAATAACACCTTTTTTACCACAGGAGAACCTCTGATGAGAAACCACGCGAACCGTTTGACCATCTGCACATTGATCGCCCTGGCGGTCGTTTTGTCGACCTATTGCACGTCCACCGCTGCCGAGAAACCGCCGAACTTTGTGCTTATCTTTGCCGACGACCAGGGCTATCAGGATGTCGGGTGTTTCGGATCGCCTAAGATCAAGACGCCTGCCTTAGATCGGATGGCCAAAGAAGGGCGGCGGTTTACCGATTTCTACTCGGCCGCGCCGGTCTGCTCGGCCTCCAGGGCGGCGCTGATGACCGGGTGCTATTGCGCCAGAGTGGGCGTGACCGGGGTTTTCTTTCCCAACCGTAGCCGACAAGGTCTGAACCCGGACGAGGTCACCGTGGCCGAGGTGCTCAAGACCCGCGGCTACGCCACCGCCTGCGTGGGTAAGTGGCACCTTGGCGACGAGAAGCAGTTCCTGCCCACGCGGCAGGGGTTCGATTCGTATTTCGGCATCCCGTACAGCAACGATATGTCGATCACCCGGGACGGCCGCCGCGGCCCGCCGCTGATGCGCGACGAAGAGATCGTCGAGCATCCGGCCGACCAGACGACGTTGACCAAACGATACACGGAAGAGGGCGTGAAGTTCATCCGCGCGAATAAAGACGGGCCCTTCTTCCTCTACCTGCCGCACACCATGCCGCACGTGCCGCTGTTCGCCTCCGAGAAGTTCAAAGACACCAGCGCCCGGGGGCTCTATGGCGACGTGATCGAAGAGATCGACTGGTCGGTCGGGCAGATTCTCGACACGCTACGGGAGTTGGATCTGGCCGAGAACACGCTCGTGCTGTTCACCTCGGACAACGGCCCGTGGTTGTCGAAGGGTAAGAACGGCGGTTGTGCGCTGCCGCTGCGCGACGGCAAGTTCAGCACCTGGGAAGGCGGCATGCGCGAGCCGTGCATTATGTGGTGGCCGGGCAAGGTGCCGGCGGATACAACGTGCAGCGAGGTAGCCGCCACGATCGACGTGCTGCCCACGTTCGCCAAGCTGGCCGGGGCCGACGTGCCACGGGATCGCAAGATCGACGGTCGCGACATCTCGAAGTTGATTTCCGGCAATCCGGATGCCCGTAGCCCGCACGACACGTATTTCTTCCGCGGCCAGGCAGTGCGAGCCGGCAAGTGGAAGCTGCACTTGAAGGCCCGCGACACGGTCAAGAAGCGCCCCGACCAGACGTTCCCCGCGCTCTACGATCTCTCGACCGACATCGGCGAAGACCACAACGTCGCCACCGAGAACCCCGACGTGGTCGATCGGCTGACGAAGCTGTTGCAGCAGCACAACGAAGAGATCGCCGCAAACAAACGCCCCGTCGGCAAGATGAAGAAAGAATGAAGAGCTGTGAGCTGTGAGCGATGAGCTATGAGCGATGACGAGTACAGGACGACAATAGCCGTGGGCGGAAGCCCACGGACGTAACGCGACTATTCGTACATCGCCACCGAAACCACAGCGACCCGTCCGTGGGCTTCCGCCCTCGGCTACTTGGAATTATGATGGCAACGCCCTTTCCGGAAAGAAAACGATGAACTCTCTTCAACGCGTAACCGCCGCTCTCCAGCGCAAACAGCCCGATCGGGTGCCGTTCTTTGAGTGTGTGATCGACGGCGGCGTGATGGATGCCCTGTTGCCCGGGTGCGATTACTTTCAGTTCAACGACTGGGTCGGCCTGGACAACGC
>JABMRB010000170.1 GCA_013202865.1 Candidatus Nealsoniibacteriota bacterium
CCACCAGCGAGACGTCGACACCCTGTTGAGCACGGTCCGTATTGCGTCGCCCGACAAATACGCCGCGGTCGAGCACCTCAAGAAGCTCAGCGACGCGATCCGTAGCGACGATCGGGCGAAGCTCCGCTGCGCGTTCTACGCCGCCAATATCGAGTATCGGGCCCTGGCTAACGGCAAGAGTCAGCCGCAGCGGGACAAGGAGTTTGCCCCGGTACTGGCTGCCGCCAACGCCTACGTGGCCAAATTCCCAACCGCCGACGTTCTCCACGACGTCATGATCGTGGTCTGCTCCGATGAATCGGCCCGTTTTCAAGGCAGCTTGCTGGCCGAGGAGCAGCAGGGTCTGTTGAAACGAGGTTTCTTCGTCGCCGCCATGGGGCGGCTCTCCGAGCAAGAACGCAAGGACGTGCTGACAAAGCAGTACGCAGCTTCCTTCGCCGATACGCCGCAGTGGATGGCGCTGGCCGCCAAGTATCCGACGGCGTTTCACGGTTGCCCACAAATCGATTCGTTCCCCTTCGACATGCGCTGCAAGACGGTGGCCGAGTACAAGCGGCTGGCGGCAGCGTTCGAGGGCACGAATTCCTGGAAAGCCGGCATGATCCGTGCGATGGCCCTCGGTGGCGACTTCCAGGGCTGCATCAATCATTTCGTTACCAGGGAATCCTGGAATCTGGACAACTACAATCAGCCCTACTCCGCCGTCACACGCGACCTCTGGACCTCGTTCAGTTCGCTCGAGCGAAAGGAAGAGGACAAGCTGCCCGGCGACTATCACAACCTAGCCATGCTCAAGTTCGGAGCGGACCACGTCGTCAAGACGCCGCTGGCCCTGGACCCGACGACCATGGGCGATTATCTGCGTCGCGTATGGGCTTCGCTCAGCGGCGAGCAGTCCGACCCGGCCCCGATGGCCGCTTCGCTCGATTCGATCGCCTGGGTACCCTTCGACGAGAACGGTCGAAAGACGGCGTTCGAGCAGGTCTATGCCCAGTTCGTAGCCTGGACGAGCAGCACCCGCCAACGAGAAACCTCGCGCAAGAAGGAACTCGCCGACGCGCAAAAGGCGTCCAAGCTATCCACCGACACGATCGCGAAACTCAAGCAGGACCTCGCCAAAACCAACCCGCAGACCGACAAGAACACCTTCGACTCGCTCAAGAAGCAGCTCGCCGACGCGGAAAAAGCAACGGCGCAGCTCAAGACCAACCTGACCACCGCCACCGAACGTCTGGCCATGGTGACCAAGCAAGTCGGCCAGATCAGCGCCTTGGAAGCGGCGTTCAAACGCGTGATGAATCCAAGATCACCCGGCGCCGGTAAAGCCCCCAACGCCCTGTGCGAGGCCCTTGCCCAGACCGTCAAGGCGGTCCAGGCCAAGGATCAAAGGGCCCTGCTGGCCGGGGCACGCAAGCTCTATCCGATGGTTAAGGACTACGACACCAGGAAGGTCGTGCTGGGTAGAGCTATCTACAGGTTTCTCTTCAGTTTCCCGCAGGAAATAGACGTCTTCGACTTCCAACTCGAGGCGTTGGCCGACCAACTCAGCCGTTTCGATCCCAAGTCGAAGACGGCCGAACTACGGCTGCGCACGATCGCCGATCCGATCTTCTCAAATCCGAAATGGAAGGACGGTTTTCTCGCGGAAGACAAGGACAAGGCGCTTGCCTTGAACGCCGTGTGTGCCAAGGCGGTGGCTGCGCAAATCTCGCGAGGCAGCATTTCGCCGCTCGTGTTCGACTACGTTCGTCGCACGCGACGCGGCACCGGCTGGGGAACTACCCCCGAAGAAATCGAACTGAACCAGGATCTGGTCGAACAGATGATCCTGAAGAACGTGCTGGCCCAGAGCAAGTGGCGGCCCAACGGTATCTTCGCGACGACCAACTACATGTCGCTCGTCAGAAATGAGTTCACGGGATTGAAAGAAAAGTACCCGCCGGAGACCTACTTCGACGCCATGTTTCTCAAGGAAGCCGCCGCGGAAGGATACGTCGACGACGGCTATTTCAGCAACGACGGCCGGGACACCGACCGGAAGATTCGCAACTTCGCCGCCAAGATCGTCGGCGACGCCCGTGCGGTGCCGGTCGACGGGCTCGAGTCGAAGCCGCCGTGTACGCAGGCACAATTCTACCTGATGCAGAATCGCGCGATGGACGCCGAACCGGCCGTCCGCGACCAGATGCTCGCCAAGATCGATACCTATTACGGCAAGACCCGGTTCGACTCGTTCGCCATGGAGTCGTGGCAGTTTACCCACATCGGCAACCCGAAAGACCCGGAAGTTCGCAAGGAACTCTTCGCCAGGCTGTCGAGCTATCTGGACCGCGCCGCGGCGTCCAACCTGCGGCCGGGGTGTCCCAGCTTGGCGTGGCTCGGGCAACTCGACGGTGCGGTGCCGTTGACCGACGCCGAATTGGACGTGCTATTGAAGGCTTGTTCGCCGAAAGTCGGCGCCAACGTCGACGCCACGCTGGCCGCGCAACTCGTACCCGGCCTGATCGCCACCGACCGCCGTCGCGATCTGTTTGCGATCGCACCCTATCTCTGGAAAGCGGGCGTGTCGAACGATCCCGTGCAGCGGATGCTGGTCGACATGGTAGCCGATTTCCAACACGAAGGCCGCTACGATCTGGAGGCCGTCTACAGCGGCGTGGGGCTCGACCTGTTCGAGTTGCAATTGCGAGAGTCGAACCAGGACCGGCTGCGCATTGCGCGGGCACAGGCCCTGATCAAGGTCGACGGGATGACGCCGGTCGATCGCAGCGATCCCAACTACGCGATCTTGGCCGCCCAGTCCGATTTCCTCAGCGGCAACTTCCAGCGTGCCTGGCAAAGCTATCTGCAAAACCAGAAGCTCGCCCTGGACGCCGTGCAACAGCTCGAGCCGTCGTTCTGCGTATGGCTGATTCGCCGAAACACGGATCTGGCCGAGTTCGACGTGGCCGAGGAACTCGCCCGCGGTGCGTTGCAGTGGATGGAATCGGAACCCGACCACTTCTCGACCGAGTCGCGAGCCCGCCTGCTGTTGGCGTACGCCAACATCGCACTGCGGCGCCCGGAGTATCCCCGAGCTCGCGCGCTATTCGGGCGGATCGCGGTGGCCGAGGAATTCGCCGGAACCCGTGCCGCGGTGATGGCCGAGTTGCAAATCGCGGAGGTCGACCGCATCACCAAACACTACGGCGAAGCGATCGACCGGCTCGAGAAGCTGCTACGTCGCAAAGATAACTTCGCCCAACGCGAGGGCCACTACTACCTGGCCACCGTCCTGTTCGACCAGCAACAGTACGTCGAGTCGCTCGCGGAAATCGAGAAGGTGTTCACCTACGATCCGACCCACGCCGACGCGCGAATCTTCGAAGGACGAATCAATCTCCAGATCAAGCGCCTGGAACGGGCTTCGCGGATCAAGGTCGGATTCTCGACCGACCAGGAGTACATCATCCCCGGCAAACCGCTACGGATCGGACTCCAGGACCAGACGCTGGCCGTGGCCGGCGATACCTCGGCGATCGAGATGCGCGTCTGGACCGACTCGGGGGACGAAGAACTCTTCAACCTCGTTCCGTTTGCCGATTCCAGGACGCAATTCGAAGGCCAGATCGACACCGCGCTGGCGGCGGTCGAACAGGGTGACCATACGCTCCAGGTGCTCGGCAAGGACCGCGTCCACTACGACTTCTCCGACGACTTCAAGAAGGCCCACAATATCAGCGAGGCCGTGGGACACTGGCTCGTCGTGATCAGCGACGCCGATCTCTACGTCTCCTCCGGCAAGATCCTCTCCAAGAGCGAGATGGAAGAGCAGGCCATGCGGCGGATGCTCGTGGCCCGCTTGAACATGGCCGACGACGGAAGCCAGCAGGTCGCGCTGGGTGAATACCGGCCACGCAACCAGATCAAGCCGGGCAACCCGATCAACGTCCGCGTGGTCGACGCGGACCAAAGCCTCACCGACGGCGCCGATAACGTGACCGTCACGCTGGCTACCACCAGTGGCGATCGGGTAACGTTCGAGTTGAACGAGACCGCCACGCACAGCGGCGTGTACGACGGCGCGGTGCCCACCGCCTCGGCCTCCGCGACCGCCTTTGCCAGCGACTCGGAGCCCGGCTCCCAGCCGGCATTCGCGATCTCGGCCGGCGATCATCCGGCCTGGACCGCCATGCCCGACGACAAGCGCCCGAAGACCTTTAGTATAGATCTCAACGCCAGTGAGAAGCTTGCCACAATGAAGATCGACGCTGCCGTACCGGGCCGTAAGTTAAAGCAGTTCCTGCTGCAAACGTCGATCGACGGCAAACAGTTCGAGACGGTCGGCAGTTGGCCCTCGAAAGAGGACGTTTGGGACGGTGCACCACGCGTCGTCAGAATGATCGCCGCCGACGGTGACAGAGCGTCCTTCGCTGTCGGCGACAACGCATCGGTGGCTGCGATGCAACAGGCCCTGAGTGTCGCGGCGCCGAATCAGAAGACGATCGCCACGCTCGCAACACTCATGCCCGCGATCAAGTCGAGCAACGCCCCGGAGATCGCCCACGTCTCGGCCGCGTTCCATTTGCCCACCCGGCAGATGACCACGCTGCAGCTCAAACCCAAAACCGCTAAAGGAACGGCCAAGTACGTCGTGCTCGTCGACGGCCGGCAAGCCCAGGCCCTCGAACCGGACGATCCGGCCGACGCGACCGTGCAGTTCAAAGACGTGCTCGGCCAGGGAGTCCACCGGATCGACGTTTACATCAGTCTCGACCGCAACAGCACGACCGAGTTTGCCCTGTCGCACAATACGGACAAGCCGCCGTATATCGAGCCTTGCCCGGTCGAGATGTTCGACCCCGAGAAGAACGACATGATCGCCAAGCACTTTGCCGGGATGGCGGTCGAGATCGCCGCGGCCGTGGACGGCGGATCGTTCGACGTGACGTTCGGCTCGGCCGTTCGCGCACGCGTGGTCCGGCTGCTCCTGGCCGATTTTGAAACGGACGCCCCGGCCATCGGGAAGATCCACCTTACTGCCCAAGACGGCCGGCAGTTGTTGCCGTCGAAAGTCGATCTGTTGGCGCTGAAGACGAATCAGGTCCTCGAGATCGTGCCGGGCGACAAGGTCTCGGTCGTTTACAAGGACCCCCGTCCGATCAGCGACGAGAAGCGAGTCCGCGAGGCGTTCCTCTCGGCCACCTACGCCAACGCAACGCTCGACGCCGCCCTGCTCACCGGATACGAGGAGGACGCCGAAGGGATGCGACAGCCGACCTACACGCCGCTGCGACGCTTCAAACCGGAAGACGCCATTTGCGTCGTGATCAACGACGCCGACAGCGATACGTCGGCCAATCTCGACACGGTCACGTTCACCGCCCGAACCGGCGACGGCGAACCGGTCGAACTCCAGGCCCTGGAAACGACCGACCACTCGGGGGTCTTCATCGGCAAAATTTTCGTCGTCGAAGGGGCCCCGCAGCGGAAATCCGAAATCCGGGTTGCCGAGGGTGAGGATCTCGTCTTCAGCTATCTCGACGAGGAAAACACCGACCCGGGCATCCCCTGGGAACGCTCTGCCACGATCGAGTCGGTCGTCTACGTCGAACCGCAATTCCGCGTGTTCGACACGACGTCGACCCCCTTGCCGGCCGACGAGATCGCCCAAGAGATGGCGATCAAGGCCGGCGGCGAATACGTCCCGGCCACGCGCACCCTGGCGGCCGTTCGACCCGAGACGCCCGCTGCCAGTGGCACAGGCGTCTCGCCTGTCGGCAGCCAGTCACAAACCCCCAACGCGATCATGGGCGCACCGACCGTTTGCGAACTCGTCTGGCCGACCATCGTCCAGACCGCCGCCAGCACGGCCGAGATCTACGTGCAGACGACCTCCGGGCGCAAGGCCTACGGCAAGGCGCCGGAAGGCCCGTTCGACGTCAATGTGCCGGGTACCATTAAGATCGTCGCACAACCTGGCAACGCGACTGCCGCGGCGGCGCCGCCCGGCTATCGGAATTTCGTCGTGGTCGGCGATCCTAACGCCATGGGTGCCATGGACGACGGTCGCTTCATGTTCACCGTGCCCGTTCGGCTCGGTCCGATTCCGACGAAGTCTTACGCCACAGTGCCGCCGGCAGCGGGGGACGCTGAAGAGGCAATCGCTGAAGCCGTTGACGAGGAGGAGGAGGAAACGGGGGCGTTGGTCGTCCGCGGCGGCGACGAGATCTTCATCGGGCTGAAGTACGTCGACGACAAGGACCAGACGCAGTGGATCACCCGCAAGGTGACGCTGGGCCGCGACCCCTTCTTCAACGTGATGGATCGCGAGTATCGCGAGCACGTTGCGGGTGTCTACGTGGGCGACTCGGGCTACTTCCGCGTTATCGATCCGGCCAAGGACTTGTCCGACGAGCGGGATCGCGTGTCGGTCGACGTGACGGCGGCATCCGGTGCCGAGCGCAGCGTGGAACTCGTCGAAACGTTCGAACACTCCGGCGTGTTCAAGGGCCCCGTGAAGTTCGCCTACGCCGAGGCAGACTCCGTCGCCGATCTGCACGGTGCAATCGGCGTCACCTACGGCCAGCAGGTTACCGCGGCCTACAATCCCGGAGAAGAGCTGGACGCCGTGGCTTGCGAGATCGAAATCTTCAAAGGTTCCGACGGCGACGTGCAGCCGTTCACCAAGCGGTTCGCAGACCCGTTGATGGCCGTGCGAACCCGGCTGACGGTTGCCGAGGCCTATTTCGAGTTGGCTAAGAAGCATCGCCGCATGAAGCAGGTGGAGTTGACCAAGATGGAAATCGCCACCGGCAAGCGGCTCCTGGAAGAAGCCCTGCGCGACTATCCCGACACGGAGGCCCGCGCGCAGGTCGACTACCTGTTGGCGAACCTCGCACTCGAATTCGCCGAGGAGGCCGAGGAGGAAGCGGTCAAGAAGAAGTACTTCCTGGAGGCGCTTTCCCGGTTCGCGTCGATCGTGTCGACCTATCGCGACAGCACCTACGCGCCGAAGGCCCAGTACAAGAAGGCGTTGACGCTGGAGCGGATGGGCCAGATCGATCGGGCCTGTGAGGAATACGTCAAGCTCTCGTACCGTTGGCCCGACGACCCGCTGATCGCCGAGACGATCGCCCGGCTCGGGCAATACTTCCTCCGCAAGGGGCTCGGTCTGACCGCGGCAGCGGACGAGGGGACCAAGGCGGGTTCGGCACAGGCCGAGGAAGCCGACACGATGGAGGACAAGCCTGCCGCGGAGAAGGCCCTCGCCGAATCCCGCGAGAAACTTATCGCGGCGGAGAAGGCCCGCATGGAAGCCAAGGAGAGCTACCTCACGGCCGCCAAGGTCTTCGGGCGATTGTCGGTCCGTTTTCCCACGCACCGCCTGGCCGAGAAGACGACCGCCGCTTCGGCCCAATGCTACCTCCGCGCCGGGGAGTACGACGAAGCGGTCGTGGTCTTCCGGAGCGTGGCCGCCAACGAGCGGGCCGACAATGAGCTTCGGGCCGAGTCGTTGTACTGGGCCGCCGACTGCCAGATGAGGAAGGTTGCGGCGCCCGGCAGCAGAAAGGACGCCGAAAAGTGCCTCAAGGAGGCTTACCTGTTGTTCAAGGAGCTGACGCTCCGCTACCCCGAGTCGAAATGGGCCCGGTACGGCCGCGGCCGGCTGGCGGGCGAGGACCTTGCCGCCTTTGACCTGGTGACCGAGGAGTCGGAGTGAAGCCGCCGCCGACTGGATTGCCTGACGAGGGAGACTCGCTGAAGCGCGCTGCCCGATCGGCCCGCTTGGGCCGCGCGCGCCGGCGGCTTCTCGGGCGCCTGATCGGCGATGCGGCGGTCCTCTGTCTGCTCAAAAGCCGCACGAAGATCGACGTCGGCGCCTGGTTCTTCAAGCGGCGCGTTTGGACCTGCCTGACCCACCGGGAGATGCTCCTGTTCGCCACCGGCAAACGGCCTTATCTCGAACGGATTCCGCTTCAGCAGCTTCACGGGAGCCAGTACAACCACGTGACCGGCCAGCTTGTCCTGGCCCCGGTCGAATCGACGCGTACGGGCGGATTGAAGCTTTCGCCGCTTGAAGGTCTCGATATTCTGTCACACATCCGTCGTGGAGACAAACCAAAATGAATTTGCTGGAAACGATTCTCAAGGGACAGGTGATGATGGTCCCGCTGATAGCGTGCAGCGTGATTGCCATGGCCGTGTTTACGGACCGCCTGCTGGCGTTCTACGCCAACGGCAAGATCGACGTGCGGGCACTGCGATCGCAGTTGCGCAACCTGCTCCGCGAGCACAAGCTCAAAGAGGCCGCCGTACTGTGTGCCGATACACCCGGCCCGATCTCGGCGGTGTTGTTGGCCGGAATTCAGTCGTACAACAAACTCATTAATCGCACACCGGAGAACACGCGGATTACCGTCGGCCAGGCGATGGACGATTTCTCGCGGCAGAGCATCGGGACCGTCGATAAGCGGCTCTGGATCCTGGCCACCATCGCCGCCGCCGCCCCACTGCTGGGAATGACCGGCACGGTGGTCGGCATGATCAAGTCGTTTCAAGGGATGGGCGAGGGCGAATCAGGCACTGCCTCGGTAGTCGCCGTGGGTATCTCTGAAGCACTGATCACCACGGCCGCCGGGTTGATTATCGCCTTGGGGGCCGTCATTCCCTACAGCATCTTCGCCGCCAAGTCGGACAAGATCGAGCTGGACATCGAAGAGGCGGCTACCGAGATGCTCGACCTGCTGGCGACGGAAGTCGACTCGGAAAAGGCAAACGCATAGCACGGTTACTCCGACGGACACCGTTACTCTGACAGACCCCGTTACTTTGACAGACACTCGCAAGCCATGGCCCCACAGCGAAGAAAACGGCGTGAAGCGGACGTGCCGGTTGCGGCGTTCTCCGATATCGCCTTCCTACTGATCATTTTCTTCATCGTCGCCGCAACGCTCGTACAGATCACCGGCACGGTTACGGAAATCCCCTCGGGCGAAAAGGCCCAGAACAAGGAAGAGAAAGAAACTGCCACGGTGAAACTCCAGAACGACCGCGTCCTTTTCAACGACAAGCACGTGGAAATGCCGGAACTCAGAGAGCGGCTGGGGAAATTGAATCTGCATCAGAAGACGGACGATCAGAAAGTCGTGCTGCTCGAGGCCAGCGGAAACGTGACGTACCAAACCTACTTCGACGTGATGGCCAGTATCAGCGCCGCCGGCGGCGTGACTGCCATCCTCCAGGAGGAAGAGTAGCCAATGAGAAAGAAACGCCGCCGAAGAAAGATGCTGCCGGTACCCACCGCCGGCATGGCCGATATCGCCTTCCTGCTGGTGATCTTCTTTGTGGTGTGCAGCCACGTCGGCAAGGATCCGCTCGGAAAAATCGACGCGGCCACCACGACTGAGCTGACCAAATTGGAAAAGTACCCGATGATCGTGCTGATCGACAAGGAAGGACGCATCTTTTTCCAAGGTAAGAAGGTCGCCGGCGCCGAGCAGGTGGAAGCAGAGGTCCAGAATTTTATTGAAAGCGTAGAGAAGATCCGTAAATCCGCCGATCGAGAAACCGACGAGAGAGTGAAGACGGTTCTGTTCGGGTGCGACCGCTCGGTCGGCAAGAACGTCTTCGAACCGGTAATCGAAGCGATCGCCAAGGGCGGAGGGCGGATCGCTGCCGTGGGTGAAGAATCGAAGTCGAAATAACGTGGAGACGCGTAACATGCCAAAAACCCCAAGCAATCCAGAGAACGTTTCCCCCTACAAGTTGCTTGATAACTTCTCGAGAAACCGGGTCGTTGCCTGCATCTTCTTGGCGCTGGTCATCCACGTAACCGTCATTGGCGGACTCTCGACCGACTATATCTACCGCACCTGGATCAACCCCGGGGCCAATCCCGATGAGCAGATGGCCGGATCGCCGGCCGAGGACGAGCCCGGCAACGCGAAGCCCTCCGGGGAAACGCCGGACGAGACCCCGCCCGCCGGCGCCACCGGCAGCGGCCACCCCGCGAAAGACCCGCCCGCGCCGAGCGACCCCCGCGAAAATGCCCCCGTCGTCGACCGGGTCATCGGCAAGGCCGACCCCGACGCGATCCCGAAACAGCCTGCCGGCGTAGGCATCTCGATCGACGACCTCGATGATTGACCGACCTTATGGACGCCCCTCCCGCTGAATCTCGTAGCGACGGCAACCGCACGCCAGGGTTACTCCCAGTGACACGGCGGCGCAACCGGTACGGGCTATTCTCTCTGGAGATGACCGCAAGCACGTTGTGTTTTCCATTGGGTGTGCTGGCCATCGCCGGGCTGACCTTTGCACTAGCCTTCGAGCCGTTCTGCTATCCGTGGCTGTTGCAGACCTGGCCGGACCTGACGATGGTCTATCCTCCTTGGCAGATGCCCCCGGTATTCGTCGCTTGGGCGATCGCTTGCGGAGCGTGTTCCGCGGTGCTGCTGGCGGCGTCGCTGGCCGGGTTTCTGTTTCGCCGCCCTTGGGCACTTTCGATGCTGCGCAAGGCGTACGTCGTCGTGTACTTGCTGTGTGCCGTCTATTTCTGCATGGCGATCGGCGTCATCGGACGGGTTGCCGAAGCAATTCATGCTGCACACGATTCACCACCGCCCGGTTTTGCGCTGGATCGGTTCTACTGGTCGTGTCAGTGGCTTGCCCCGGCCGTACCCGTGCTGCTGCTCGCCGCCCTGTTGCACGTCTGCTCGTGGCGGCGCGACGCCGTGACACTCTACCATCGCACCGATGATCCCGAGTCCGCGGCAGGCGACCGGATTATCGAGAACGTCCGCACCCATGGCTCCGACCCGCGGTTCCGCAAGAGCGTCTACGGAAGTGCCCTGGCACACCTGCTCGTGATCATCATCATCCCCTACCTGCTGACGTTTCGCGGCGGGTGCATCCGGCCGTACCGCGTACCCAAGGGAAGCGGCAATCCGACGGTCGCCATGATGAAGATCGTCCAGAAGAAGAAAGAGAAGAAACGCAAGAAGTACATCCTCTCGATCGATTCGTCCATCGTCTTCACTCGTCCCGAGTTGGACGAGTCGGAAGTGACCAAGAAGATCGACGAGGAAACGCAACTGACCTACGTGGCCGACACCAGCGCGGCCCACGGTGCGATGGGAACCGGCGGCGGCAACAAACCCGGCTGGGCCGACGGGCTCGAGGGCGGCCAGATCCGCTTCATTCGCCTCGAATACGACGGGCCCGACTGGGACGACGGCATGGATCCGTCGCAAGGATCCGACGCCAACTTCCTGGCCGAGTTCCGCAAGCTCTCCGGTGGGCTCGACTGTGCCAGAGACGGCGAAAGCCACCCCATCTCCCATCTACGCAAATATCCCGAGGGCGAAGCGCCGCCGTTTGTGTACATGACCGGCTCCAACGACATTCGCGTCTCCAAGTCGGATATCGAAACCCTGCGAGAATACATTCGCGGCGGCGGGATGCTGATCGCCGACGCCGGCAGCAAGCACTGGGATCGGAACTTCCGCGCCTTTGTCCGGACGCTTTTCCCGGGCAATCCGTTGCTGAAAATCTCCGATGACGATCCGATCTTCCAGATCCCCTTCACGTTCCCCAACGGCCCGCCGGCGCTTTGGTTTCACGGCGGAGAAGACACCATGGGCGTCAAGTACAGGGATCGCTGGGGCGTCTTCTACTTCCCCGGCGATATGAACGACGCCTGGAAAACGGGCCACTCGGGGCTCGAACCCAACCTGGTCGAAGGCGCGTTCCACTTGGGTACCAACATCGTCTATTACAGCATCACGCACTATCTCCAGGAGACGAGGAAGCATCGGAAATGACCGCCGCGCTTGCAGAACTCGTCCGCTACATCGCCCCCTACGCCGGCATCGCGTCGGTCGGTGCCTGGGTGGCGGCCGCTGCGATGGTCGTGGTGTTCGTGCTCTTCTGGCGGCGAAGCAAGGTCTGCTGGATGGCGATGGTGCTGGCGATGGCCGGACTGGGCCTCGCGTGGATCCATTCCGATTACGTCAGCAAGATCAAGATCGACTTCTCCGAGGAATTCCGGGCCGCCCGACAACGGGCAGCCGACGAAGCCGCCGAAGAGGAGCAACCGGCCAATCCCGACGAGCCGGATGAGCCCGACCTGCTCGAAGAGGCCAAACGGGCCGAGGCCGCCGAGAAAGAATCACCCGACGACGAGTCACCAGGCGACTATCGCCTCCGTGGCAAGGTCGATCGGGCGGAAGGGATGGAGGTTCCCGAAGAAGATCGCATCGGATTGGACACCGAAGACCGGCCCGTCGAGCAGAACGTGCGAACGATGAAGATGCACGAGGTCGCGGAAGTCCAACGGCTCGACCGGCTCAACCTGTTTTGTGCCCGATGGACGCTCTGCCTGGCCGTATTGTTGGTCGCGGTCGACTACTTCCGCCGTTTCAACAAGCCGCTGGACGGTTACATGCCGCTTCCTTTGGGAGGACGGCTGGTCGACTCGTTGTTTCCGAAGTCGCACACCATCTATGCCCGCGGCGACGCCCGGCAGTGGAAGCGGTTCCTGCGGCGAGCCGTCCGCAAAGGCGAAACGTTTATCTACTTCTGCCGCGAAGACCCCCCGCTGCCGGCGGCACTGCGAAGGCTTCCGTGGTTTGTCCCCGTCCCTTGGCGGCTCGAGAAGGTCACCCGCACCAGCGGCAACGGCGACTTCGACGACGAGTTCCTCTTCGAGTCGGCATGGTTCGGCCGTTACTGCTTCGTACTCACCGGCGGCGGACCGGCGGCGCTTAGCCAGCTCGCCGGACTGGCCGAGTTTCTCCAACGACGTCAGCAAACCAGAGCATCGGCCGCCCACACGGTCAACGTGCTTTGGGACCTCGACTCACCAATCCCGCAAGACACGCTGGATCGCCTGTTGCCGCTGTGTCGGGAAACCAACTTTGTCCTGATCCTGGCAGCGACCGAGCCGCCGGAGAAAGAAACCGCGGCACGATTCGAGCAATCGCCATGAAAAAGTGGCTCGATCGCGTCATCAGAGGATCCTGAGCGGACCGTTGTGGACGCGACTCACGGCTTCTGCGGCTCTTCACCTGAAGCGGACTCCACCGCAACGACACAACACACCCGAAACCCGGCCGTGTACGATCGCGAACGCATGTCGCCGCTGAGACGCAGCGCGCTGCGGCAGGCCCCGGGGTAACTCCGCCAGGAACCGCCGCGCACCACGCGTTGGTTTCCTTCCTCGGGCCCTCTCGGGTCGCTTTCGGCCTCGCTGCCGTATTGGCCGTAGCGATCGGCACACCACTCGCTGACGTTCCCGTGCATGTCGACCAGCCCCCACGCGTTCGCAGCCAGGCTGCCCGCCGGCAAGGGCTTCTCGCGATTTGGCCCCTTCTGCCCGTCGCCGTACGTGTAGCCTCCGTGGTAGTTCGCCTGGTCGGTTGATATCGTTTCTCCAAAGGCAAACGGCGTGGTGGTGCCCGCCCTGCATGCATATTCCCATTGTGCTTCGGTCGGAAGGGAGTAGACGCGGTCGTCGGTCGTACTCAACGCCTTGCAAAACTTCTCGGCGTCTTCCCACGAGACCATTAAGGCCGGGTGGTTCGTGCCTTTGTACTCGGCCGGGTATTCGTCCGCGGGCTTCTTGTCCTTGTTCTTATCGGGATCCGGATTGGTGACCGCCTCGTAACACCCTTGTGTGACTTCCGTGGTGCTGATGTAGAAGGCGCCGGTTAGCGTCACCTTGCGGCTCGGCTGCTCGTCGGAGAACCAGCCGGCCTGCGCGTTGGGCATGTTGCAACGCCGGGCGACCTCTGCCGCAGAATCCCTGGAGCCCATCATAAACGTTCCCGGCGGAATCAGCACGAACCGCATCCCCGTCGAGTTCTCCATCGCCACCGGCACGTCGAGCTTCTTTGCCGATGCCACTTGCTCCGCCGACACCTTGGCCCAGGAAGGGACCTCCGCCCCGGCGCCGATAGAGGCAGTTGCTGAAATAGTTGCCACCAGAAGACACGCCGCTAGACTTCGAACGCACATTTGCCGGTCTCCTCTTTCATTGCTCTTGCTTGCGCTGTGCTTGCTTCTTGGCCTCTTCGGCCTTCCTGGCCTCTTTGGCCGCTTTGTTTTCGGCTTCGATTCGATCGAACGCCTCGACGACCGCGGGCGGCCAGCGGAACTTGGGCGCGTCGGTTGGATCGAAGCCGCTCAGGTGCGGTTCGTCCAGTCGCTTCGCCACGGGCACGTAAACCCACTCGTTTTGTCGAAACGCATTGTCCAACAGCTTGGCGAACTCCGGTGCATGCGTCTTTATCTGCTCGCGCGTTCTGAGGTGGCAGACGTGCTCCCCGTCGGGCCCGACAATCTCGAACGAACTTTGCCCGCCGCCGGACTTAGGCCTGATGGTCCCGTTGCAGTCGAACCACGCCTGAACGCCCTCGGCCCAGAACTCCGCGTGGCCGCCGTCGATCGCATATCCGCGGACGCGGCCGCTCTGCTTGGCTTCATCGTACAACGCCCTAAGACACCCGTCGAACTTCTCGTCGATGCCGGCCATGATACCGTGCATCCCGTGGGCGAACTCGTGAATGAAGATGTTTTCGCCCTCCCAAGGATCTCCCTCGAAGCCCAACACGTTTTCCTCGCCGCAACTAACCGGCCTGCTCCCCAGACCGCGAGCGCGATAGGCCCACCAGAGCGACATCCCCCGGCAGTCGGGCAGGTCGGGCTGCAATTCGCAGTAAGCCATCACGGCCACGAACATGTTTCGCTTTTCGCAGAGGTCTTTCATCACGCCGGGCCGGTTGGCGAGCACCTTCTGCGCCAAGTATCCCACCTCGCGCAGAGCGTGGATGGAAACCTTCTCCGAACCGGCAACCACCAGACCGTCGGCTACGATATGCTGCTTGTAGAACGGGTCGAGCGTTTTCCATAAAGCTTCGGCGCTGTACGGCTGATCCTCGGAATCGGGTTGCGCCGCCAGACAGCAGCACGCCCCCAAGAAGCAACACAGGCTGCTCGCCAAAGACACCATCGTGCTGCGCAAGAGCTTCGTGTGCATTGCAGGTTCCTTCGTTGTTCGATGCACCTTTCAGGACATGATCGCCAAGTAATTCTATCAGAAATGGCCTCCCGGTGCCAGTACAGTAGCCATCTCGCTCCGCGAGATGTGGCTTCGTCTCGCGGCGCGAGACGGCTACTTTCCCTCTACCAAGGTGTGGCCGTTTCGGCTAGGATGAAGGTTGTTTTGGGGATCTGTCGAGGAAAGCCAACCTCTTTCTTTCGGCTCTTCCGGAGAATCTGTGGGTGAATTGAGGGCAGTTTGAGGGATTGGAGTTCAGGTTTTCTGAGGAGAGGGAGGACAAAAAGAATGAGAATGGATGTGGAGAAGAATAGGCCCCGCCATCG
>JABMRB010000171.1 GCA_013202865.1 Candidatus Nealsoniibacteriota bacterium
CCGCTCACTGCTCACCGCTCACTGCTCACTGCTCACTGCTCATAGCAAAATCGGGGAGTAATTCCTGTACGACCTCTAAAGCGACGCCGTGTCGACGATCAGCGGCAACAACCGCGCGATATTCCGAGCGTCGTCGATTCCTCGGTGATGGGTTCCGGCCAGTTCGAGGCCGGCCTTGCGCAAGGCACCAGCCATACCGACCGGCTTGCGCAACCCTTGCCGGGCGGCGAACCGCCGCTTGAGATTCAAGTGCCGCTGGCCGAACAAACGACGAGAACTCATCCACCGGCTGCAACGTATCGACGGCAACCATCACCGCACCGATTTCGATGGTCTCTGTCTCCTCGCGCGGTATGGTTCCCTTGTTGCAGCAGGTGGCCTCCAAATCGACCACCAGGTAGTGTTTGTCGTCCATGGTTGTTCGATTATTCTGCGTTTGCCGCGGTCCGGCCGAATCAGGATCGTGGTTGCTTCTTTCTGCCGGGCTTCTTTGGCTTTGCGGTGCTCTTGCCGTAAGTCTCTTCGAGTTGCCGGTCGACCACGGCACGATCGCCCCTGTTGCGAAACGCCGGGAGCATTGGATCGCGGGTCTGGACCATCCAGGCTTCGAGCTGCTGTCTCATTTGGGCAACGGCCGCTTTGCACTGCGGATCGTCGATCAGGTTGTTCAGGCAGTCGGGGTCTTTATCCAATGCGTAGAACTCCTCCGGCACGCGGTAACGGAAGAGGTGAACGCGCCGGGCGATCTGCGGGTCGGTCTTGGCTGCCTCGTTCATGGCCGCCATGGTTTGGCCCTCGTTGTTGTTGCGATACCAGTGCTTGCCGTCACTGAAGGGATTGTAGATGTATCCGAACTTGCCGTTCTGCACGCAGCGCATCGGTACCGCGTCGTTGCCGGCCTTCTTGTCGATCTGGGTGAAGACCGCCTCGCGGCCTTCCTGCGATTCTCCCTTGAGCAGCGGCAGCATCGAGCGGCCGTCAAGTTGTTCCGGTCCCTGCACGCCGGTCAGTTCGAGGAAGGTGGGCATCAGGTCCACGCCCGAGACGAAATGCTCGTCGTCCCTGGTTCCCGGCTTCACGACGCCGGGCAAGCGGACGACCATCGGCGTGTGCGTCGAATGGAACCAGGCATTGCACTTCGCAAACGGAATCGCGATCCCGTTGTCGCTCATGAAGACCACCAGCGTGTTGTCGGCAAAGCCGGACTCATCGAGCGCCTGGATCACCTTGCCGAACGTGTCGTCGAGGCGGCGCGTGGAGTTCTGGTACATCGCCAACTCCGCACGCACGCCCGGCAGATCGGGCACGAAGCCGGGCACCTCGACGTCCTCGGGCTTGTACGTCTTGCTGGGCATTTCGGCGCCGCGGGTCAGTTTCTGCGGATTGCAGTACGGCCGGTGCGGATCGTGGGAGTTCACCATGAAGTAGAACGGTTTGTCTTCAGACTTGCAGCGCTCGAGAAAGACTTTCGAGCGTTCGTAGTAGATCGTGGGGCTACGACCGTTGCCCAGTTCTCTCTGGTCAAAAGCGTAGTCCCACTGCATCCCGGGCACGGGCGTCGAATGCCCGACCTTTCCGAGAATACCGGCGAGATAACCGGCCTTCTGGAAGGTTGTCACGATATCGGGTGTTCCCGGCCGAGCCGGCATGAAACCCATGGCGCCGGAGCGGTGACTGTAGAGCCCGGTGCCGATGACGGCCCGGCTGGGCGCACAGATCGCGGCATTCACGTGGGCGCGGCTGAACACCATGGCGGTCTTAGCAAAGCGATCGAGCTGCGGTGTCAGGTCCGCGACTTTGCTTCCGTAGGTTTGCATCGACTGGGCATGCATATCGTCGGCCGTGAACAGCAAGACGTTGTAGCGGGGTCGTTCCGCCGCGGTGACTGCCGAAGAGATAAGTAGGAGTAGAACGGAGATGCTTGTGATACGTGTCATTGGGTTCTTCCTTCGTAGGCGTTGACAAGGTTGCGGTGTTGGACAGGATTTGCCTATTCAAGACAAACGACGGTGCCATCCATCATGGAGATGAAGAGTTTACCGTTTGCTGCTGCCAGGCCGTCGAACACGGGGCATCCGTCGAGCGTGAGTTCGTTCAGCTTTCGGCCGTCTTCCGCGGAGATGGCTTGGAGCAAGGCGCCGCGGTTGCCCTGAAGTGCGGCCACTTGCTCGGCCGCCTTCGCAGTCACTTGAGGGTCGAAAGGCTTGCTGAAGATATCCTCTTCATCCACAACGTCCGCCGGGCCGGCAACGAACAGCGTCTTGTTCGCCAGCGCCATGGCTCTAGCTTGCAGGGGCGGGTTCTCCTGACGCCATTGGAAGACATTGGCGGAAATCTCGGACAACGGATAGGAGCCGTACAGCTTGCGGTCGAACGTGATAATGTGTCCGTGCCCACCGTCGCCTTTACCCTCCTGTTTGCGGTTCGCCGCATCCACGCGGCTGATAGATTCCGGCTTGACGTCCCGGTTGGCGGCGAAGAGTTGGTATTCCAGTGCGTTGGACCAGACGTACAGGCGCGGCTGGCGTCCGTAGCCGAAGACCGTCTCGCCGTTGAAGACCAGCATTCGCCCGGCCGGCGCGAAACGCCCGGCGCGGAACCAGCCGTTATGCCCGGTGCCGTAGCCATGGCCGAACACCCAGTAGGCACGGTGAAACCAGGTGTCGTCGAGGAATCCGTTGGAGCAGACCAGGTGTGCTTCCTTGCCGCCCTGGTCCGTGGGCCCCGACGCGAGCACGTCGGTCCGTTTTCCGTCGAGTCCGATGCTCTGCGATCGCATGTAGAGCCGTTTCCCGTCGCTGGACAAGATGTCGGGCAGAGCGACCGGCATATCGAGTCGGGCAGCGGTCGTATGCAGGGGCTCGCCGGTTTCGGGGACGGTATCGTCCATGATTTCCTCGAACTGTTTCTCACCGGTCAGCACGTCGAGCTTCAACAAGTGCAGTCCGCCGTCGAGGAACATGGAACGCCCGGCGATGCAGTACGCGGCGCCGTCCTGCACGAGGACGGCACCACTGACGGGCCAGGCAGATTCCAGTTGGTCGTACGATACGATGAGGCGTTGCCGGTCGACTGCCCGATAGCGCCAGACCAGTTCGCCGTCGGAAGCTTGCAGGCAGTAGATCCAACCGTCCCTGCATCCGAAGACGCAAAGCGAGTTGGCGGCTTGTTGAACACTCACGATCGTCGGCGGGGTATCGACGCGTCCGCCGGCCGTATATTTCCAAAGCTCCTTGCCGTTGGTCGAGTCCAGGGCGTAGACGGTATGCTTGTCGACGGCGGCAACGAACACCTTTCCATCGGCGGCGGTGACGGGCGACAGTTTGCCACCGAGTTCTGCCTTCCAGGTCTTTTTCAACTCTGCGGGGACCTCCGTGCCGGTTGCTCCGCTGCGCATGTTGTCGGCCCGATAGGTGCTCCACGGTTCGCTGGCGGATAGGGGGCCTTTCACGTTCGAGTACGCCGGCCCCTTTTCCAGCCTGGGGCTCTGCTTCACATTCGCATTGCGTCGATCCGAGCTTGCCGCGGCCAGCGCGTTGAACCCGGTCAGTTTCGACTCGATGTAACAGGCGCAGGGGTGAGGCGGGCAATAGGTCAGACCGTTGGCGGGCATGATGCCGTAGAGGCAGGCGCCCCGGACCCACGGGTTGGGCGTCCACTTGCCGGTATCGAGATCGATGTATTCTGTGCCGGTTCGCGCCATGATCAGGTACCGGTCGGTGGCTCGCCCGCGATGGCAACGATGATGGAACCAGTCGCTCTTGCCGGGCGGGAAGACTTTCTCGACTTTGCCGGTGACCGGATCCCGGCCGATGTAGGTCCATGCGGGTGCCTTTGCCAGTTTGAACGCTTGTTCGTAGTCGGGTCGCTGCTTTGCGGCGTTGCCGCCGGGAACCCTGCCGCCGGAGGTCGACCAGACCAGCCCGTCGGCGACGAGCAAGTCGTAGGTAGACTGATGCCCGGTGCGGCCATGGGAATCGGTCCAGAGTGTCTTGCCGTCCTCGATCGAGATCGAGGTCACCGCTCCCGGCCCGGCGGAGAAGAGGACCACGTCGTCGTAGATCACGAGGTTGGGTGCCGACTTGACGGAACCCTGGACCTGCGCGGTGTGTTTCGAGATCCAGGACTCTTTGCCGGATTGACGATCGAGGCAGACCACGTTCAAGCCGTTGTGGTAGATGACGCGTTGCCGATCCGCAGCCAACGTGATCGGGGCAACCGTCGTTTCCTTGGTCCACAACAGTTTGCCGGAGGCGGTATCGACGGCAATGATCTTCTTAGGGTCGTTCATCTCCCATTTCCAGGGGCGGGAACTGTTGGAGCGTGCGGTTTCCGTCCAGCATCGCACCGTGTCAAGCTGCCACTTCCCTTCGGGTGGATCGACGGCGTGGGCCGTGACGAAGAGTTGATCGCCGCAGACGAGGATCTCTTCGGTGTGTTCGGTGGCCTCGAAGGTCTTGAGTGTTTCGCCGGTGGCTGCGTCGAGCATACTGACCGGGGCATGGAGCCCGAGCGTTGCGTAGACCCTGTCGCCGACGGCAACCAATCGCCGGGGCAGTTGGGCGGGGCCGGCCTTGGCGGGCCAGATGTTCGTGTGCCACTGCGCAATCGAACGCTTCCACAGCAGCTTGCCGTTGAACGCGTCGCGGGC
>JABMRB010000172.1 GCA_013202865.1 Candidatus Nealsoniibacteriota bacterium
GCCCAACACTTCCGCGGGCTTCCGCCCTCGGCTAGCGCTTCTCGCAACAAACTCGCCCCTCCCAAATCCCAAATCCCAAATCCCAAATCCCAAATCCCAAATCCCTCACTCCCCCACCATCCCCATCCCCATCTGCTGACCCACACGGATCGCATCCTTACCGCGGAAATGGATCTCGATGAACTTCGAGCTCATCACCGGCTCGCCGTCGGCGTCGCGGAGCCGGGTGAGCGTCTTCTTGGTCTTGGCGTCGATTACGTCGCCCGAGTCGGGGTAGGCGTATGCGCCGTCCATGCTGAAGGTGATCCAGCCGTGGGTCTTCGCGCTGACGTCGACGTGGCCTTTTTCCACCGGCGGCATTACCGTGTTGTCGAAGATGTAGTGCCGCTTCGCGTCCTGATCGACCAGCCAGATCTCCGTTTCGTCGGGCGTCATGCCGATGCCGTGGCAGCGGCGGCGTTGGTCCTCCATGCCCTTGACCAGCACGCTGTGCAGCTTCTTGCCGGTCTGCAAATCGCAGACCTCGAAGCCCACGACGTGATCGACGTTCACAAAGCTCAGCGTCTGCTTCCCGTTGACCGTGTGCGGCCAGATCATGTTGTTGATCGGGCCGACGCGCTTGATGATCTTGTCGGTGGCCGTATCGACCACGGTGAGGTAGGTATATCGGGTCGACGCGCAATAGACGCGTTTCCCGTCGAGGCTGACGATCGTATTGTGGCAACCGCCCGTGTCGCTGACGTGGATCTTGGTAATCAGCTTGCCGGTGGCCGCGTCGACGACCTTATTGTACGGATCGCTGCTCCACCACCCGGACGGCACGTAAAGCTTCTTACCGTCGGGCGTAATCTGGATACGGTCGGCCCCGCCCTCGTTCTTAGGATAGACGTTTTCCCAGACCTTCTTCTCAGAGCGCAGGTCCATGCAAGCGAGCTTCGTATTGCCGTGGGCGTAGTAGATTTTGTCGGTGGCCGGGCTGGCACAAACGCCCCGCGTACCGCCCATGTCGGGCACTTCGATCTTGCGGACAAACTTATGCCCGTCGTCGATATCGAAGATATAGATCCCTTGCCCCTTGCTGCCACCGGCGCCGTCGGGCACGGTCACGTACAGCAACCGCCGCACGCCGTCTTCCGCCGCCGCAAACGCCGCGCCGCCAAGAAACAGAACCAAACAAACAAACACCCGCGTTGCATGATACTTCATAACACTTGCTCCAGGTTAAAAGGACATTCTCTAACTTCACACTTCAACATTCCTTGTTCGACATTCGATATTCCTTTACAACGACCGCAGGAACTCCACCAGCGCATCCATCTCCTCGCTCGACAAGTGCGACGTTTTTCCGTGCTTGTCATCTCTGTTCCATCGTGTAAAAACCTCCCGCAGCGTCCGGGCGCGGCCATGGTGCAGGTAGGGGCCGGTGCACCAGATCTCGACCAGTGTGGGCGTGTCGAACCGGCCCGCCTCGTCCATCGGTACCCGCGTGCCCACGTCGTGCATCCGCAGGTCGGTTCGTAACGGGCCCGGATGGCAGGCGGCGCATCGCGTTGTCTTGCTCTCGAAGATCAGCTTGCCGGCGCGGGCTTTCTCCGACGGCCGGCCGTCGACCAGAAACGGACTGGCCACCGGCTCCATCGCCCGCAGATACATCTCCACCGCGCGGCGGTCCGCCGGCTTGGGTTCCTGAAAGAGCGTGAATTGGAACCCGGCCGCCACGGCCGCCTCCATGTTCGCGCGGATGCCGCGAGACATCACCGGCGGTGTGCAGTCCGCAAGCAGCAACGAGCGGGTGTTCTTCGAGTTGCCGATCCCGTCGTTCAGCAGGTCCCAGTTCAGAGCGTCGCTACGGCCGTCGGGATGGCACGTCGAGCAGCTCAGCCAACGCTGGAAGCAGTATGTCGCATCGTGGAAGATCGACTCGCCGCGCCGGGCCTCGTCCGCCTCAGGCTGATTGCCCAGCGGAGTGGTTCGCGTGATCTTCATGCTGTCCGTGTCGAGCCACGCCACGTCGCCCGAGTAGTACATGGCCACCGCCAATCGTTTTCCGTCAGGCGAGACGCCTAACCCACGGGGCCCGTTGCCCGGCAGGTCGATCCGCTCGAGGATCCGCCCCAGGTATCGCCCCTGACCGTATTCCGGCGGCATGTCGCTGATGACGACCTCGACGCTCGTGCGATCCTTCACGCCGATCTGCCAGCTATCGGAGTAGGTCGACGACCCGCGCGTGGTGCCCGGATCGTCGCCGGCCGGCTTTGTCTCCTGGCGCTGCCGAACGATCTTGGGCAACTCCTTGCGGAGCAATTCGTGCATGCGAACCAGGTTGAGCTTGCCGATTTGATGGACGCCGGAGATCGTGATCCAAAGCGTCGCCCCGTCGGGCGAGACGGCCACGCCCCAGGGGTTGGCGGCCGCGTCGTCGAACCGGTCCAACAGGATCGTGGCGTAGCGTTGCCGTCGTGTAAGATCGATCGTAGTCATTGCGTTAGCGTTGATCCAACCGTACTCGATCTGCTCGGTCGGCAGCATGGCCCGGGCCAGATTGTGAACCACGTAGGCCCACCGCCCGTCGGGCGAGACGGCCACGCCCAACGCGTTGATGCTGTTGGGCGGCAGCAGGACGTCGACCTCCTTCTTGCCGGCCTCCAAATCGATCAGCGTAACCACCGCGGCCGACGCCGGATTCGACGCATCGCCGCCCGGCAACCGGTTCGCAACCACGGCCGACCGTTCGTCGGGCGTAACCGCAACATAGCGCGGCGACCGCCCGACGGGCACCCGCGCCCGCACCCGCCCGCTGGCCAACTCGACAATCGAAACCGAATCGGTAGCCGAATCGGTCACCAGCAACCACCCCCGCTTCGGCGCCATCGCCACCCCGGTCGGCCACGGCCCCACGTTGAACCGCCGCGTCACGTTCCCGTCGCCGTCGATCTCCGCCACGGTGCCGGCCATGCACTCCGCCACGTACGTCAACCGCCCATCGGCCGAAAAGACGATCCCCGCCGGCTTACCGTGCAGCGGTACGTCACACATTACCTTGCCGGTAGCCGCGTCGATAAAGACCGCCGCGCCGGCCGTGTGATCGCTCGCCGCCATTACCCGCCCGTCCGGCGAGAACGCCACCCGCGATGGGGAGCGATAGACGGGCGCAGCCCGTAGTGTCGAGGCAAGGGCAACAAGTACAAGCGTCGTTAGTAGCGTCGCACGTTTCACGGGCACATTCCTTGTCGATGTGGTCTGCGAAGATTATACCCAACAAGCGTCGGCACCTCAAGAACCAGACCACGCGGGCATAACGGCCTTTACGCCGTAGGCGTTTCACATCAAAGCCCGGGGTCGCGCAGCGCACCCCGGAGGAATGGGACCCATGGATCGCGCGAACCCTGAAAGGGTTCTACAATCGGCTGCCGAACGTCTTTCCACGATTGATACTGCCGGCAAGGTGGAGTATAAAGGATTCCTGTGACCGTTGACGACAAACCTCGGGAGCTCGACGATGAATGGAAGACGTAGCCTCCTTGGCCGGTTCGTTGCGATGGTCGCGATCCTCGGCACCGCCGGCGTTGCGGCGAGTGAGCCGGCCGACAAACGGGGCCCGGTCGCCCATTGGACGTTGGATGAAACGTCGGGCAATCGAGCGGCCGACGAAGCGGGCGATAGCCCGGGTACGTTGCAGGGCTCGCCGACCGCTTCGCATACGGTCGGGCTGATCGGGCGCGGGGCGCTGGAATTCACCGCGGCCGGGCAACAAATCACCGGGCCCGATCGGGGGCTGCCGGCCGGTAAATCACCCGGGTCGATCTGCCTCTGGTTTAATACGTCCAGCGGCACGGGCGATAAGGTGTTGTTCTGCTACGGCAGCGGGAAATTCGGTCAGGCACGCGGGCTGTGGTTGCGTGACACGCGGCGGTTGTGCTTCTACTTCATGGGCCATCCGGACGATCTCTACGGCGAGGTGCCCGGCGGGATTACGCCCGACCGTTGGCATTACGTCGTCGCTACCTACAACGGCACCACGGCCCGGCTCTACTACGACGGCCGGCCGATCGCTAAGGGGGACGCGGCGATCGACACGGTTTTGGCCGGGCAGTTTCGCATCGGTAAGAATGCAGTGCGCGACACGCGCGACTTCATCGGCCGGCTCGACGACGTGGCGGTTTACGATCGCCCACTCGGCGACGAAGAGATCCGCGTCCAATACGAAGCACAAGCCGAACCGATCAAGCAACTGGCAACCGAAGCGCAGGCTGCGAAGGTTGCCCGGCTGAGGCAGTTGGGCGTCGACGAGATCATCTTCGCCGTCCGCCAGCCCGGCAAAGACGGACACTGGTACGCCAACTTCGGCTATTGGGTCACCGATCCGAACCGCAAGCTCTACGGCGACGGCGGCCGGCTCTGTCGGCTCGATCTCCGCTCGGGCAAACTGACCGTGCTGCTCGACGACCCGAAGGGCGGCGTCCGCGATCCGCAGGTCCATTACGACGCCGAGAAAATCCTCTTCTCCTACCGCAAGGGCGGGCAACCGCATTACCACCTCTACGAGATCGCCATCGACGGTACAGGTCTGCGGCAGTTGACCGACGGGCCGTTCGACGACTTCGAGCCGACCTATCTGCCCGGCGGCGAGATTGTCTTCTGCTCCAGCCGTTGCCAACGTTGGGTGCCCTGCTGGAGCACGCAAGTGGCTACGCTCTACCGGTGCGATGGCGACGGCGGCAACTTGCGGCAACTATCGAGCAACATCGAGCAGGAGAACACGCCCGCCGTGCTGGGCGACGGCCGGCTGCTCTACACCCGCTGGGAATACGTCGACCGCAGCCAGGTCGACTACCACCATCTCTGGACGATCAACCCGGACGGCACGGGCCAGATGATCTACTACGGCAACCAGCAGCGGGGCACCGTGATGATCGACGCCTTGCCGATCCCCGGCACCAATCGGGTCGTCGCGTCGTTCTCGCCCGGCCATGGACGCACCGAACACGCCGGGGCGATTGCCGTGGTCGACCCGGGCGGTGGGCCGGACCGGCAGGCGTCGGCACGGCAGATCAGCCGCGGCTGCGATTTCCGCGATCCGTACCCGCTTTCAAAGGACCGTTTCCTCGTCGCCCGGGGAGCCAGCATCCTCGCGATGGACGACCGTGGGGCGACGGTTCCGATCTACACGCTGCCGACGTCGGACACGGCGGCCGGGCTGCAAGTTCACGAACCCCGCCCCTTGCGCCCGCGCCGGCGCGAGCGGGCCGTGCCGCCGCGGATCGATCCGGACCGGCAGACCGGGCGGCTCGTGCTGGCCAACGTCAACCACGGGCGGAACATGCCGGGCGTCAAACGGGGCGAAATCAAGCGGCTGCTCGTGCTCGAATCGCTGCCCGAGCCGGTCAACTTCAACGGGGCCTATCCGTACAAGGCCTCCTGGATGGAGCCGGTCACGTTCGGCGGCACGTTTGCCCTGGCCCGTGTGTTGGGTACCGTGCCGGTCGAGGCGGACGGGTCGGCTCACTTTGAATTGCCCGCCATGCGGTCGTGCTTCTTCGTCGCGCTGGACGACCAGGGACTCTCGGTCAAACGGATGCAAAGTTTCGTCACGGTCCAGCCGGGCGAAACAACCAGTTGTGCCGGCTGCCACGAACAACGAACACTGTCACCCCCAGTAACCACGGCACCGCTGCCGAGCGAGGCACTGATGGCCATGCAGCGGTCGCCGGATCGGATCGAGCCGTTTGTCGGCATGGCAGACGTGCCCGACTTCCCACGCGACGTGCAGCCGATCCTCGACAAGCACTGCGCGGGCTGCCACAACCCCGACCGCCGCGACGGCGACGTCGATCTCTGCGGCGACCGCACGCCTTGCTACTCGCACGGCTATTGGACGATCGTCAAACGGCGGCTGATCTCCGACGGACGCAACCTGGCCGGCAACCGCCCGCCACGGACCATCGGCAGTTCGGCCAGCCGGCTGGTCGCGTTGCTCGGCGGCACGCATCACGACGTGAAGCTCTCGCCGCAGGAGCGTACGCAGATCATTCTCTGGATCGAGACCGGCGCGGTCTACGCGGGCACGTACGCAGCGTATCACAGCGGCATGGTCGACGTGAAGTTTCCCACGGCCCAGATGACCGAACGTTGCGGCACGTGCCACGGGGTGAAGCGAGGCGGACACCGCAAACTGGCCTGGGAAGGCTACGACACACGGCCGTGGACCCGGCTGCCGCTGGAGTTCGGCGACGAGGGCCCCGCCGAATCGTTGTGCAATCTTACGCGTCCCGAGAAATCGCCCCTGCTGTTGGCCCCGCTGGCCAAGGCGGCGGGCGGATATGGGATCTGCCGACCGAAGCAGTCGAAGGACGCCGGGGTGGACGCCGGGGTGGCTGGGGCAAAGCGCAGCGGTGCCCCAGAGAAGCAACAATCTGGGGCTTCGCAAGCTCAGCCACCAGCCACCCCCGAACCACCAGCCACCCCTGTCTTCGCCGACACAACCGACCCGGCCTACCAGAAACTCCTGGCCGCGATCACCGAAGCCCGGAAGCAGCTCGACGAGGTGAAGCGATTCGACATGCCCGGCTACCGGCCCAACGAGCATTACGTCCGCGAGATGAAGCGTTACGGCATCCTGCCGCCGGAGCACGACCCAAAGACCCCGCTCGACCCCTACGCCACCGATCAGGCCTATTGGCGGTCAATGTGGTATCGGCCGAGCGAGCGATAAGCCCTTTTACGTAACTTCCGCGAGTCAACCAATCCTCCGAACCCTCGCATTACAGCATGAGACGATTCTGGCCCCGAGTCGTATGCCTCTTGCTCCTTGCCCCAATGCTGATTGGCGGCATCCGGCTGGCGATCATTGCATCGAAGACGGAAACCGGCTGGGAATCCATTAGCCTCCGATGGCAGTATGCCTCGCTTGGGTTGCTGGGACTCGGGCATACGCCGATCGACACTCTCGAGCCTTCCGCACAGGCCGATATCCTGCTGGGTGAAGTCGAGCGGGTGATGCGGGAGAACCCCGAAACGGCCGAACTATGCATCGGCGGAGCGGTGGTTCTCGATTCACCCGGCACGCGGTTCATGTCGAATCACCTGAAGCAGGCCGGCTTCGCTCCGTTTCCTGCTCTGACGGTGGACTACGACGCCGTTGCAGCAGCAAGCTTACAGTTTGAGGTCAAGTGCCGAGCGCGTTGTCTGGCGTTAGCCCAACGCGCGACCGAACTCGATCCGACCGACGTGCGTTGGTGGCGCATTCGAGCACTACTCCAATTCGGAGAAGATGTCAAACCGAGGAACGGGGCGTGGATCGAAGTGTTGGACGATTGTGCCGACCACGACCCGGACAATGCCCTCTACGATTATCTGGCCGCCCAACAGTTCTGGGCCGAGGGGGCCGATCACGACCTACTGTATGATGACGAATGGCCCGAAGGCAAGCGGCGACTCATCGTCAAGGATGCCGAGTTGTTCCGGCAAGGGATTGACCGATTCGAGCGGGGCCAAATGAAGCCGTATCTTGCCGCCGGGGAGCATGCTCTTGAAGCCGTTGCCCATTTTCTCAGCCTCAGTCAGGTCTCGAAGGCCGATCAGGCCGAGCAGGCCGAGATTGCCACCAGTCGCACAGTAATCGGTCGACCGTTTTCCCTAATCATTGGGCTCCGGGAATGGCAGGTAGTTCGTGCAGACCACGCCAGGCAGGCCGGCGACACGTCCCAGCAAGTTGCCCTCCTGCGCCAGAACTTCCGCCTGTTTGACCAAGCCATCGTTCCGAGCGAAACGTTGGCTTTGGACACACACATCCTATTCGACGACCTCCGGCACATTTCCTACAAAACGATTGTCGACGTGGCTCGGGAGAACCCGGCGTCGATTAACCCAGCGGAACTTGGGGTTCTGACGACGAAAGCGAAAACTCTTCGGACTGAATCGAAACTGATCAGGCGTGCTTTCAAGAAACTGGAGTCTGAAAGAAATCAACGGCAGAAACAGGGGATATTCCCAAGGATTCTGGCGGCTGTTGCATTGGCGTCGGCAGTGTACCTGGTGATGTTTGCCGGAGTAATTGCTCTTGTCGGGAGGCTGTTGAAGCCTCAGGAAGCACCGCGCGTCCGGTTTGGGTGGAGCCGACACATCATTGCCTGGATACTGGGATGCGGCGGCACCTTCGTGGTCGTGGGGATGGCTCCCGCCCAGGTGATCAGTCTCGAAGTGCAGAAATTCGTAATCGCGGCAATGGTCTGGGGTATCGCGCTGGTCATCGTTGGTCTGGCCGCATGGCAGGTCTTTCGAGTTCTCCGTCGGCGGAAGTTCCAGTTCAGCCTCTTGTCTCTGTTTGCCGTCATGACGGGATTGGCCATTCTGTGCTCGATGTGGCCGGTGATTGCGTCGGTCTTTTCTGTCTTGGAGGCTCATCCTTCGGAACGCTGGCTTTGCGCGAAAGGGTCGAGTGGTATCGATGCGGAATCGCTCCGTATTGCGATGGGTGTCAACAAGGCAACGTGGTTCTGGGCCCTGCTTCAGTGGCTCCTGCACTACGGACCGTACGCAGGCCTTGCGGTGTCGTTGGTCCTCGTTGCCGTGTGGTTCGCGTGGCGTTCGTCGCGGAAAAACGCTGAGGGATTCTTCAAATACTGGACGCGGGATATCAGAAGACGTTGGCAGCCCCTTCTGACTTGCGTTGGAACGTCGGCTTTCATTGCCGCGGTATGCTGGCTGACCGTATACGTGTGGACCGCCCCGGAGACGGTGCGAGCGACGGAAGACAGCTTCCAGTACAAGATGCAATACTGCCGTGCCCCGAAGCAACGCTGGGACGCGGTTCAGGCGGCTCGGTCCGAATTGGCGGCGTGCCCGGAGGAAATGAACTGGATCCGCGAGCAGGTCGAAAGCGAATTTGACAACCTGGAGCCATGAGCGGCAGGAATACGCGATGGAAGCAAGGGACGACCTGGCGAACACGATGGGCGCTTGACGTCACCCCTGCAAGACGGTACGCTTCATGGGTCCGCGCTTCATGCATCGTTCGTAGGTCAGGGCTTGCCCTGACACGCGAAAGGTTGCTCTTGTGTCCACGTCAGGGCAAGCCCTGACCTACGAATGGTGCGTTTCACGCACCCTACAAACCTTAGGAGAACAACATGCGTACTGCTGCTGTAACGCTGATACTATGGGTGGCTGTTGCCGTTTCTACGTTCGGGTTCGCTCAGGACGCCGCGCCGGCGACGGACGTGCGGACGTTTACCTATAAGAAGACCGAGCAGGCCGGGAAGAAACGCCCCAACGTCGTTTTCATCCTTACCGACGACCAGCGTTGGGATCAACTCGGCTGCGAGGGGCATCCGTTTCTGAAGACACCCGCCGTCGACCGGCTGGCGGCCGAGGGGGCACGGTTCGCTAATATGTTCGTCACCACGTCGTTGTGTTCCCCCAGCCGGGCGTCGTTCCTCTCGGGGCTCTACGCCCACGGCCACGGTGTGGTCAATAACTTCACCGACTACCC
>JABMRB010000173.1 GCA_013202865.1 Candidatus Nealsoniibacteriota bacterium
AAAATGCATTGGCCCCCATGGGGGCCAATGCATTCCTGCCGGGAGAAGAGTGAGGAACCAGAAACACGTAGTTGTCGCTAAAGAAAACAGGTAGTTGTCGTCGAACAAACTGCCACGCTGAGGTGCTCCGCCCAAATGAACTGCCAGTGCTGTCGGCTCTGGCTGGTCGTTCTGCCCCCAGCGGTGATCGACGACTCGCGCGGAGCTCGCCATCGAGCGCCATTGAGAGTGCCAAAGAACCGATGCTGGGCACTGCATTCCCAGTTATCGGCGTTATCGGCACGCTAGGTCCGCGGCGGGGATGCTAGCAGTGACGTCTTCTCTGTCCGCTTTGCGGCAGGTGAGTCCTTCGAGCGATCTATCAACCGCCAACATTGGCATCGCAATGTGGTGACAACGGTGACCAAGCGCTTGGTAGTGTGGTGTGAGGCTGTGAGAGGAGGGCCCCGCTTTGCCCTTGGGGCTCGCAGGCTACTCTTGTACAATACGCATCCCGCGAATTGATCCTATCGTCCGCAAAGGCTGCCCCTGTTCATCTCAGGCGACAGTGGGATTCGAAGAATGCCATGGAGGGTGACCCAATGAAAACGTTCTTGATCAAGCTCTTTCTTGCACTTCCACTTGCGTTAATCTGTTCCGAATCGATAGGCGGGTTTGCCAGCAGTGAGAATTTCCTTGTCTCTGCACCCGATCAAGAACTCGCTGAAGCGGTGCTTGCCAGGGCCGAGGAGTATAGAAGAGAGGTAGCGATCCGATGGCTAGGCAGCGAGTTGCCATCGGGCACTGGTCGAGCTATAGTCTCCGCACGAATCTCGCAGACATCGCAGTACTGCAGGTTTTGGAGCGCGCGTGACACCGGCGGGAAACTCCACACAATAACGGTGACGGATCAGAGGGGGCAGGTTTCGGGGTACGTTTTGCGGCACGAAATCACTCATCTGGTGTTAGACACAGGCTTTGATGGTCGGCTACCACCGTGGGCTTCTGAAGGCATTGCCATGCTCGAAGACGGGCAGAGCCTAAAGTCTGAGCGAGCGAGAGTACTTGCAGGCTACGCGCGGACTCGTTCGTGGCCCAATCTGCGAATAATCCTGCGCACACCGCGTTTCCATTTGAACGACAGTGAAGCGTTCATCACTGCATTTTCGTTTACACAGTATCTTCTTTCACGCCGCGACCCGTCCACGTACTTCAAGTTTGCTGTAGCAACAAACACGAATGAATGGGAGTCGGCAGCACATCAACACTACGGAACGTCAGTGGAGCAACTCCAGGAGGCCTGGCAAACACGGGTCACCCGTACCCATTTGCGTCATCTTCCTGCAAACCTCAATCCCACTGCCGACATGCGCAAAGCTGGATCGAGTGCTACCGTATCAAGAGATCCGTATTCCATTCACTCAACTGCGAAAACCGGCCTGAAAGCTGTCCTCACACGGTTATGAGCATCTGGAAGTACTATGCCGGAAAAGTACCTCGGTACGACAGTGATCTTCGTTTCATAGGCGGGCGGTGACAAGACCCACTTCTTTGGGCCTTCACCAATCAATTCGACGATCACCTCCCCGCCTTTCTGGGGCACCTTTTGGGAAACTTCATACGGACGTCCAAGTGGATTTGGCCCAAAAGAATACAGCTTTCCTGCTATTCTGATCTCGACCGGATATGAACACCTGTTGTCAATCTTGATAGTACCTGGAACTTCAGGGAGCTTTACAGGGAGTGTCAGGCCGTCTGGCCCTTCAGCCGTGATGTCGGCAATTTGCTCGATCAGGTCTTTGTTTTGCTGGGCCAACTGCGCGTTGTTCTTGGCCAGCTTCTCATTCTCTTTCTGGACTGCTGCAGAACTACTGCGTAACTCTCTGAGCAGTAGATTTTGCATTCGGGCTAGCTCTCGACAATCCTCTAAATCCCGTTTCTGCTTCAGCCTGCACAGTTGTTCGAGTTTCCGGCGAAAGCCGTCATCGGCTATGGCTTTTTCGATCAACTTCAGGAGCAGCTCACTTGTATCCTCCTTCTGCACATTCCCTTGACCCGCTGGTACAGTGTCAGTCTCTCCGTTCTTTACGGGCCCTTTGTGTTCAGCCACGGAGCCGATTGGGACAAGTTGTTCAGATTCCGCCTGCCCCTTCGCAACAACAGTTGGTCCACTCAGCCAAGCGGCCAAGAGCATGCAAAACGCGCCTTGCTTCTTAAGCATTGCAGTGACTCCTACGATACGAACTAACGTGCCTTGCCCCGTCCTTGGGAGAATGCCCTGCACAAACCGTCGTGCAGGGTACGGGTTCTTAGCTGGACTTGTGGTTGTCGAACCGCCACACCTGTCGTGCCTATGATAGTTCGACGACAAGTGCTCGGACTGCAGATCCGATCCGGCCTGGACTCCTGTCGTCCAAATTCGTGGGGCAATCAATACGTGCGGAAAAGGAAGATTGTCGACATCATGCTATTCTGACTAGTCAAACTGCGGTTGTCACACATCGAGTGCCGTAGATTCTAGAGAGGTACGTCGCAACTTGCCTTGGGTAGGTGCCTCGTCAAGAAGCACGTCGACTCTCAATCTGCCTGAAGGAACCGATTGTGTGGTGTGACTGAACTGCGAGACTCTTTCGCGCGGAACTTGTGAGTTTCGTGATGGATCTTCTGGCTCAGTATCGCGGCATCGCACCAGGTGAAACTCAATTCGGGATTCGACGCGCAGCGGCCAAGGATTTGAAGAATCTTGGCTCGATTCGAATTATCGCATATGAACACGTATCTTTCTCGGCCCTTGGTCAATGCCGTTACGTTGATATCACTACTCATAGTTGGCCTCTACTTTTCGTCTTTAGCTGATCGGTTCGGCAGGCGGCTGTGATGACACTCCAGTCCGCCAATACTGGTATCACGGCTGCCATCCTATCGGTTCTGTTGCCGGCAGACCGATGGGCAGTGTCGACAGGTGGTGCAATTACCGTCCTTGTTCTTGCGATTCCACTACTCGCGCTGTCAACAAGCTATCTACCTCGGCAAGATAGTATACCGATCATCGTCGAGATACACAATTTTGGTCAGCTGCCCACTACGATAGTAGACCCAGTGGCCCGGTGTCCGGTGGGGCACCTGAACGTAGTAGTCATGGCGGTACCAGCCGAGATCCGGTGCCCAACGCCAGGACGACGTCTGATGAATCCGATGGTAGTGGACTGAGCCCGGATGCCAAACCCATCCAGTCTCCTGCAGGGTTTCTTGCGCCTGAGATTCGGTGGCGAAGATGCCGATACCGGCAATGACCATCGCTGAAACGATGATGGCCATGTAGGTTTGTCGCCTCATCATAATCGTACCCTCCCTTTCTTGTAGCAGCTCTCTGGCTTACTTGAAACGCAAATGGTAATTGCAGAACGGGCACTGACCTTGAACGGCGAAAGTCACACGGATTTCAACAAGAACCGTGATTCGCCTGATGGCTACTCCCGTTTTCTATCGAGAAGTCACTATTGAAGACCGATTTGAAACACAGCTTCTCTCATTCCGACGAGGTGTGAAATCCCATTCTCGATCACCTTGTTTGCTTACTGGAATTGTAGACGCAGCCACCCATGAAAACTGCAACCGCGTGCAGGAAAATTCTGCGGCCTGCTGCGGCGGAGCTTCCAGGCGACCGGCGTTGGCCGTATTCGATTTCCTTCTGTTACAATGCAGATTCGACAACTGCTGTCTGATTTATTGGAGTGGAGAGCGACGGAGGCGTGAGGTGGCACCAGTCCATCGCCGTGGAGTTGGCTGACCTTGATCCGACATGGCTGGGGCGTGTACGTTGCTGAGTTCTCGCCGAGTCACGTGGTTTCCGCTGCAGTTCGGCATTGATCTAGCGACGAACCGTGGTAGGAGGGCCTCTCAGTACAAAGACCGTTATCGCTTGGGTAGACAGTCAGCGCGTGCCCCCATTGGGGGGGCAGCCATGTTTACCGATGGGGCGCTGCTTCGTGCAACCACGAATTGTCCGGTCACAGATCGTGCGTAAACCCTTTCAAAGAAATAGGTTACGGAGCGTCCGGCTTTAGGGATCTCACTTTTTTCGTGACGGGATTGCCGTTTTGGATCGTTCGGGCGTCTACAACATAGACGCCCGAAGATATGTGTTTGGCGCCGGGACTGGGAGCGGATGTTACCATCGCTTACAGACGACTTGAGAAACAGGCGGATTGGGTAGCATGTTAGGACAGAAACCAGACCGGCAATGGGAGCTACTTATAGGCGAGCTTGAAGCTTCGTCCGGCGAGCAGGAGCGGGAATGGGGCGATGTGGACGACGTTCTGATCGCTCGCTATCTAGCCGGTCAATGTGACAAGCGGGAGCAAGTGTTGATAGAACGAGCCAGGGAACGCTTCCCAGCGGTCCGTGAATGCATTGATCTTGTCCTCGCTATTGAGGGCGACGGGGATTCGGCCACGCTACTTGAGCATGTGCGGCCTTTTTCCGGTCTGGATAGGCAGTGGCAATCCCTGGTGGCTGACCTGGAGATGTCCTACAGGGAGGAGAAGACCGGGCAAGACGAACTCGATGAGAGTTCGATTGCCGCGTATCTAACCGGCGAGGGCGCGGAAGACAAGAGGATGCAAGTCCAGAAGGTCCGACCTCCGGATCCTCCGATCTCACGAATGTCCTTTCTTCATTGGGCCGCCGCTGCCTGCGTTCTAATTGCGTTGAGTTTCGGTGTTATTTCGCTGAGGAGTATCAACTCTATCGCTGAACAATTCGCGAGGTCGGAAGCCAAGACCGACGACCAGCAGGTGGCCGTGGCAGACGGAAACGACTTTAGGTCCCAAATCCAGGAGGAAGTGGCTCGGCTCACGCAAAGCAACCAGGCAATGATGCGTCATCATGCGGCGTTCTACCGCCCATATCCCCCTAACTCGGTTGCTGCAATAGAGGCCCCGGAGCGTGCGACCAGTATACGAGGACAGAGTGTCGCAGTTTCTGCGTCACATGAAACGGTCAAGTACCTAGCCCTAACAGCACACCTCCCGCCCACCATAGAACCGGCTCAGGCGAATAGTGAACGCCAACGTGTATTGAAGCCAATAGTCGAGCCGCACGCCACAGAACCTACTCCTGCGAAAGCGTACCCTACCCCTACGAAAACGAAACATATTACTGTATGCAGACCAGTTGTCGAAACGAGCTACCGCTCTGTTGTATTCAACCTAGAAGACGACCCAGCAGACCATTCGCCAGCACCCACATTCGATGATCTCGTGAATGCTCTGGACCACCCAAATCTGCTGGCGGTCCGCGCGGCGTGCGATGTTCTCCCAAGGGTGACTGCCCCAAGCATGAGGACGAGCGTTCGTACGAGCATCATTGAGGCGTTGCAGAGGCGGGACGCTCGCGGTCTTGAGGCCGCTCGGTTTGTTCTACGAGTTACAGGGGCTCCTTCACTAAGTGCCGTTATGGATGCGCTCGCCGACAGTGAGGCTGTTGTCCGTTGGGCCGGACTATACGCATGCTTGGATGCGGGGTGGTGTTCTGAAGAGGATCCGGCGAATCTCGTTCCTTATCTTGTAGCAGCATTGAGTCGCCCTAATGAAGACGTGCTCGTTCGCAAGATGGCGGTGTATTTGCTGGGAGAGTGTGGAGTCGCGGCGAGGCCAGCCACCGGGGATCTCCTCCGCATGCTGCAGGAGCAAGAGGATCCACAGATTCGCAGGTGGGCAGCTTATGCCCTGAGCCAGATAGGCCCGGAGGCTAAACAGATCGTGCCTCATCTTATCGCTTTGCTTCTTGAGCGAGATGCTGGAAGCACGCAAAACCGCGGAGACGACCGCTTGGTCTTTCCTGCCGTTGCGTACGCGCTCAGCCAGTTATGCAAGGACGCTAAAACGGCAGCGGAAGTAAGGCAAGTAGAACCGGTACTGATTGAAGGCCTCAAGGATTCCGACCCCAGCATTCGCACTTGGAGCGCGATCGCGCTACTCAGGATCAACGAGGCTCAAGATCCGGCCTCCAGGCCTCCCGTCGTGGACGAATCTGATGGCCTTCTGGAACCGATCCCGGAGCCCACCCTTGGAACGTATAGGGGACGTGGCAAGAATGGCAGGCCGAACCCGGCACCGATGCCGGGGGCTGGTGAACCACAGAACGGCGCTGTCACAAATGGACCTGCAATCGGAACGACAGAGAGTCCTTCCGAAACCAACCTGAGAGCCAGACGGGATGTAGAGCCAATTCCCGGCCGAGACCCAGGCCCCTGGCGGGCGTCCCAGCCATGACTAAAGCCAGTCCGTACGAGCCGGATTTGCCTTCTTCTGCCCTCTAACAATAGTAGATCATGAGGCACTTGTCTCATTCGTGTTGGAACAGAGGGATTGAGGGTTTCTTGCATGGGGCGATTTGAGTGCATGCGCAATACTACACTCGCACTCAGGACCGCGCAGGTTTGAGCAGCACGGTTTCAATGGTCTGGTCAGGGATCACGCCGCAGATTCCCTGTCGTTGAACAATTCCCGGGTCAGAGCGATGCACTTGGCCAGACCGGAGGACTGCTTGATGGCAGCATCGATTTCTTCACGCTCCTGATCGGAGCATTCACCGGAAAGATAACGGGCGATAGCCAACTCATCAATCTCTTCTTCAGTAGAAGGTTGACTTTGACATGCCCGAAGCTCGTCCACCAGCCGCTCCCACTGAGCGTCCCTCCGCTGTTCTGGAACAGCTTCCGTTCCGTTGACCGTGGTGCTCTCGAAGAGCCCAACCCTAGTTGTATGCGCCATTATTGGCCTCCTTGCCGGACACGCCATCGGTTAGCGGTGTGATTGGCCCCTCCCTGTCGCAATCTCGACCGGGTGCAACTCGGTGCAGGCCAAATTCAACCAGATTGAAGGCCCTGAGTCCAGGGCGATTATTGGGGGATTGCCAGAATTCAGGGACTTGCGAGCTAGCACCGCTAGCAGCCAACGCCGATCTGCCGTCCTCTATTCGTTATGAGTCGCGGGGTGATTGCTCGCCTGAGTCAGGAAGAAGGCCGCTGATCTGCCGCTCGATTTGCTCAAGCCAACCGCGTACCGCCCGTCCGCTTTCGTCGAGTTGCTCGGCGATTCTATCAGGGAAGCGTCCCATTAGTTGTTAAAAGTTGACGATGGTCTCCCGTTCGGCGAAAATCGCCGGATGGAAAAACTTTAACTGGCTGGAATTGCTTCCAGCCACGGAAAGGAGACCATCGTCATGGATCAGTGTAATTTGATT
>JABMRB010000027.1 GCA_013202865.1 Candidatus Nealsoniibacteriota bacterium
GGATTGGGGATTGGGGGCTGGGGATTGGGGATAGGAACGGGTGGCCCCGACACTTTTCCGTAGAGTGCGTTGCTACTTCACCCGCATTGTCGGACAATGTGTCGGGGTGGCGAAGCCACAAGAGGAGTCTCTCTCCCCAAATCCTCTTGTGGCTGCGCCACCCGGACACATCTTGCGAAATAGTCTTCCCGAGTGGCCACGCCTTCCGCGCAAGAGTGTCCGGGCCACCCAGTTCGTCATTCGTCATTCGTGCTTCGTCATTCCCCCAGACAGCGCCTTGGCCGTGGCGTTGATAATCGCCTTGGACGTAATCGTTGCCCCGGTCGTGGCGTCGACGCCTTTGACGCCTTGGTTTTCGATGATCTTCCGCGGCGTGTCGGTCATGCAGGCGTAGTACTGTTTCTCGTGGTGGTCGGTTACTCTGACCGACTCGATCCGCTTGTCTTTGACTACCACCTCGACGTGGACTTGGGCTTCGTAACCGAGACTGCTGCTGCGGTAGGTTCCGTCGGGCACGCGGCGCACGTCGAGCAGCTCGAACATCTTGACCGCTTCCAGATTAGCCCGGCCGATTTGCTGGTTGCGTTGGACCCGTTTCGCGTGTTGCCCTCGGGCGGGCAGGGCCAGGAGCTTTTCGTAGTATTGCACCGCCTGACGGAACTGACCGGCCACGCGGCAGGCGTCGCCCGCGTACATGTAGGCGAAATCGGCGTACTCGCCACGGGCGTTCCCCTCGGCAAATTGCAGTGCCCGGGCGGTCTCGCCCATGTCGCCCCAGAGTTTGATCATGCCGAACTGCGGGCGAATCTTCAACGAAAGCTCCAGGGCCATCTGCTTGTTGCCCAGCTTCCAGTAGCACTCGGCCAGCCTCAGCCCGCTGTGGAAGAACTGCTGGCCGCGGTCGACGCCGGCCTTTCGCCACCAGAAGGCCGCCCGAGCGTAGTCCTGGATCAAGTTGCAGTACATCCCCCCTAAGGAGTTCATCACCCGCAATCGCACCTGCGGATTGTCCTTGTGGACGGAGAGCAGGTGATGCATGAAGCGGACGCCGCCGCGCCACTTGTCGGGGTTGGGGTTGATGACGTCCCATACGTACTGGCCGACGTTTCGCTGGCTGTTCCAGCCTTGCGGCGGCGGTTGCGGCCAGGAGAGGTCGAGCGTTTGTGGATAGTTCAGCGGCTCCGAATCGAACCACGGCGGCGGCGTGCGCCCGAGTCGCTCGATCAGGGCGTCGACCTGGGCCCGGCTGCGGCGACCGTCCGAGCCGGAATCGGCCGGATTCGCCCGCGGCCGAGTATCCGTGCTGCCGCCGACCATGGCGTTGAGCACGATCCGCCGGTCGCCGACGACCACCGCGTGGATGCGATCGAGCGGATACGTGCGTTGATACTTGCGGGTGCCGACTTTTGTTTCGCAAGAGATCTGCTTGTCGGCCTTGGCCGTGATCTTACCTTGAACCTTGCTGCCGCTGAGCAGTTCGATGGTGGCTTCCGCGCCGACCCGTATCGACGTGACGTCTCCGTCGGCGGCGGGTTCGGGCGTGCCGGCCGCGTGTTGTTTGACGTACGCCCGATCGGCCGCACTCAGCTTGTCCAACGGCACCACGGCGATCTTTCCGTTGGTCCGCCGCAAGTGTACGTTGCCGTCGTGGTAGTCGACCATTTCCGCATTGATGGTAAAACTGCCGGAGGCGTCGGTCCAGGTTCTCTCGGCCGCTCCGGCAGCGCAGCAGACAGAGAGAACGACGGTCAGAGTAAGCAGCGGACGGGTCAGCATCAGGATGGATCGCGGCACGGGCGGGTTCCTCATGGAGGGAGAGACTTCTGTCGCGAGGCCCATTATCTACTACCCGGGTAGTTTATGCAAGGGGGCGGTTTGATTGGCGAGACGCGTTAGCAGTAGCCGGACCGCAACGCGGTGCGGGACGGTGCGGGGCGCTCCCGCGGGACGTTGCCCCCCGGCTGCTGACTAATTACGCCTGGTGATGAAGAACGCTGCGCCGCGTGGGTCTCGTACCTCGACCCATCCTACCGCCGCTCAATCCGATACAAGTGCGTCCCCGTCCGCAGGAAGATCGCGTTGCCGGCGACCGCGGGTGAGGCCATCACCGGATCGTCCAACTCGCTGGTGGCCAGGACCTTGAACTCGCGGCCCGGGGCGATTGCCGTCGTGACCGACGTCTGACTGGAGAAATAGATCCGGCCGTCGGCGTAGACCGGCGAGGCCGAGTAGTTGCCGCCTATCCGCTCTTTCCAGACGACCTTGCCCGTCTTGGCCTCCAGGCACGACGCGACGCCGTCGTCGTTGACCATGTAGAGCAACTCGTCGATCAACAGCAGCGACGGCGTACTCGGCATACTCTGGCGTACTTTCCACGCGACGTGCGTGTCGGTTACGTCGCCGCGGCCGCCCGGTGCCTGGGGGGAGGCGGGGCGGATCGCCCAAAGCTCGGGCTTATCGTAGTCGACGATCGCGTAGATCAGCCCGTGGCCGAACAATGGCCGCGGCGTCATCGACCAGCCGAAGCAGCGGACCTTCCAAAGCTCTTCGCCCGTGGTCGGATCGTAGGCGATCACGGCCTTGGAACCGGGGCTGATCATCTGCGTGCGGCCGGCGACTTCGATGATCGTCGGCGTGCAGAAGGCCTTGCGGCAGAGGGGGAAGACGTCCGTGTAGTCGATCGAGCGGTCGGTCTTCCAGGCGGTCTTGCCGGTGGTCTTGTCCAGGGCCACCACGTACTGCACGTCGATGCCGTCGACGTGGAACAACAGCATGTCGCCATGCAAGATGGGCGACGCGCCGGGCCCCATGTGGTGATCGCACTTGAGGTCGCGCCGCTGCCAGAGCGTCTTGCCGGTGGGCGTGTCCAAGCAGGCCGTGCCGTAGCTGCCGTAGTGGACGTAGACCCGCCCGGCCTCGATCGCGGGCGTGGGCGAGGCGTAGCTGTTGATCGGGGCGATCTTCTCCGGCTCGTCCACGTCGAAGACCTTCACGTCGTGGACGATCTTGCCGGTCCGGCGATCGACGCAGACGGCGAACAGGCGATGCCCGTCGGCCGTGGCCGTGGTCATCCAGATTTGGTTCTCCCAGACGACCGGCGACGACCACCCGCGGTCGTGGATGGGCGTTTTCCAAGCGACGTTTTCCGTCTCGCTCCATGCCGGCGGCAGGCCGGTCGCATCGGAGTGCCCGTCACCGGTAGGACCGCGGAACTGGGGCCAGTTGTCGGCGGCGGAGGCGAGTGAGGCGGAGATCGCAATGGCAAGGACGGCAATCGCATTTCGCATGGGATGATCCCGTTGGGGTCTTGTATTTAGCCCGCCGTGAATACACGGCGGGGATTTGCGGAGAGGATCCGCGGCCCCGGGTGTATTCACCCGGGGCTAAATGTTGGGTTCTTGTATTTAGCCCGCCGTGAATACACGGCGGGGATCTGTGACGGGGATTTGCGGTCCCGCCGGGTGTATTCACCCGGGGCTAAATGGGGGCGACGACTACTTCTCGGTGCAGCGGAGGTGGGCGTCGGCGATCGAGGCCTTCAGCGCGGCGGGGGCTTTTGATAGGGCCGATTTCAATGCGCCGGCCGCTCGATTGCCGCCGATCTTCGCCAACGCGTTGGTCGATGCCTTGCTGGTCGTACCTTCGATCTTGTCGAACTGCTTCTGTACCCAGTTCTCGAAGTCCGACTGCATCATCTTGTACTCGGGCATATTGTCGATCGCCAACGGTACTGCCGTACGCACCTTCGCAGGCAGGTCCTTGAGTA
>JABMRB010000174.1 GCA_013202865.1 Candidatus Nealsoniibacteriota bacterium
GCACTAGATTGGTCGGGCCGTGAGAAAGTCCCTGCTTGCCATTGGGTGACCACGAAGAACAAGGCAGCCGATCAGAACCTGCAGTGTGATAAAGGGCGGTAGAAGCTTCCCAAGAAAAGATGGCGGATGCCCTGCCATCGACGGCAGGTTGGTGATTTGGATTGGGCAAGTGCCCATTTCGTCAAAGTTTCGCGCAGCTACTGGCCGGTCATATTCGTTAGGCCCTTCAAGTGCCGCCGTATTCTGGCAAACACGCCCAGCGAGGTGGCCGTGACGGTGAATGCGAATCGTCTGTTGGAAGCCTGGTAGAAGCTTGTCAGAAATAGGTGGCCCATGTCGACGACGGATTGCTGCAATGTTCATTTGCGAGTTGTCCGTGCAGACGGAAGAATCTACATCGACTTGGGAAATGAGAGTTGGCAAGCGGTGGAAGTAGACACTGAGGGCTGGAGGGTGATTGACAAGCCACCCGTCAAGTTCCGGCGGACACCCAACACGGGTTCCTTGCCGATGCCAGCCAGGAATGGAAACCTTGATGACCTGCGTCAGCTGGCCGCCACGACGGACGAGAATTGGATATTGACGAAAGGGTGGATATTGGACGCCCTCAAAGGGCACGGACCCTACATGGTCCTGGCCATCACCGGAGAACAAGGCTCAGCAAAGTCATCGCTGTGTCGGCTGCTGCGGGACTTGGTGGACCCGTTGAAGAAAGCTCCCTTGAGTAGTCTGCCACGCGAGGAGAAGGATTTGGGGGTAGACGGCTCCAATGAGCACCTCTTGGTCTACGACAATGTATCGTTCGTACCGCAGTGGCTCTCCGACTGCCTGTGTCGTGCATCGACAGGCGCGGGAATCAAGAGCCGGACGCTCTACACCAACGACCAGCAGTCGGTTTTCGACATCTGCTGCCCCATTTGTCTGAACGGGATTCCAGATTATGCTGAGTCGAATGACCTCTTGGGCAGAAGCCTGATCATCAATCAGCCCGCCATAGCAGAGCACGATCGGCTCGAAGAAAAAAAGCTGGCGGCGATGTTTCAGCGGGTAAGGGCGGGGAGCTTCGGTGCCATCTTAGATATGCTCAGCCGGGGATTGCGAGACTCGGAGTCCACGGTGTTGCCTGGGCTGCCAAGGATGGCTGATTCTGCCAAGTGGGTGACCTCCTGCCTTGGCGACACGACATTCATCACCGAATACCAGAGGAACATCAAGAATGCCATTGATCTGGGGCTGGAGGCAAGCCCCATTGCGGCGGCCATCAAAGAATTGCTCTCCGATGGCACTACCGGTTTTATTCCTGGACACTGGGAAGGAACGGCGACCGAATTATTAACCAAGTTGGATGAACGGGTCAGCTATCAACAGTATGTCCAGAAATCGTATCCCAAGAGTGCCAAGGCGCTGAGCAATCGGCTGCGTCGAGATGCCCCAGCCATGAGGGCTGTGGGCATCAACGTGGAGTTTCAGCGGACAAAGTCGGCACGGTATATTGCCTTCTCCACGGTCGATAGCCAATGACGCAAGGGTGACGCAAGATGACGCAAGGGTGACGCAAGGAATGGCGCTTGCGTCATCGCTCAACCCCCTATATTCATAGTATTTGGTGAGATTTGTGACGATTGGTGACGCAAATGACGGTAGAATCCCTATCCTTACCCTTAGCACCAATGGGTAAGAGGGAGCGAAATGAGAGCAGGAGAAGAGACTACAGGAGGTCGGACCTTACCGTCATTTGCGTCATTTGCGTCACCCGGTCTCCCTGTGAGTTCGCCCCCTGGCAAAACTGGGTTGCTTGCTGGGTGGTTATTAACGTCGTTTCAGCCGGGTTGCCTTGCCCAAATGAGTATCGCCCGTTGGCACGAGTCCTTGGCAGTCTTGCTGCCGACCGTCAACACAACGTCATTCCCGTCGCTGCCTTCCCAGACGACGTTTGTCGAGCAACCTTGGCAGGATGTCATCGGTCGGCGCGGCTACTTCGGCTCTTGCAAGACGCCCAGCCTCAACATTCATGAGTGGGACTTCTTGTTGTCGAGCTAGAAGCTCCGGTGCCGCTTTTCCCAGGAACGGGCTCGTTGCATAATTGAAAACTCAACAACTATTTCCAAAAAGCTCCGGGGAAGGGTGGTCGGGCCGCCCTGCTGGCGACGTCAACACCGCTGTTGTTGCCTGCATCACGGCGCGAAGCAAGAGCGGAAAGGCTCGGTGGAGGATGCTGTACTGGCTCAGCCTGACGTTGAGTTTCGACGTACTGGAGTTTGTGGGATGACGACGACATCTATCTGCCGTGGCACCTGGAGGCGATGACTCGTGTGTTTGAGTCCTTGTCCGATGAGGTCTGGCTCGATCGGCGGACGACGCTTCAGCGAAAGAAGACTGGTGGACTGTTTCACGGCTCGTGGGGATTTACTCGCGAGGCGTTGTTGCCCATCGGCGGCTACCCGCCGATGCAATCGGGGCAGGACCAGGCATTGGCTGGGCGATTCAGGGCGGCGGGCGTTGGGGTGACATCACCGGAGGGTTTACCGTCGTACATCTACCGATGGTTCACGCATGAGAATGCCCGGCATATCTCGGCTTTGGGGAAAGATGGGTATGAACGTTGCGGGCAAGAGCCGATCGTGCGACGGAAAGTGGTTGTGCCGGGGTGGGAGCGGGATTGGGAGGGGATGGTGGGGGAGATTGGCGCGGCAGGATAGCGTCTGCGTTTCGTTGCAAACGAGCGAGCGGCATTATGGCCAATAGGAGGCCAGCAGCTTGTCTACCGATTCCTCGGTCGAGTTGCTTTTCTGTGCCGCTCGTTGGCGGGCGGTTGCTTGATCGCAGAGCCATGCCAAATCGGTTAGTGGCGTCTCTTGGGGCTCTGCGACGGCCTCCGACAAGCCGCTGGGTGGAGCCTCTTGTACCTGCTCCTCGCCCGGCAAGTCGATCAGCTCTAGTGCGTTAAGGAAGTTCGTCTGGTTGTTCCGCGCTAAGAGCACATCGATGGCGTTGACTTGGCCGTCGCGGTCGTAGTCGTATGGGAAAGCGATGTCGGCCGGGCTGGAAATCGAGTCGCGCGGGTTGTTCCGCGCCAGTAGTAGATCGGCAGTCGTCACCCGGGCGTCGGCCGGCGAGTTGCCCGAGTCGGCCATGGCGTTGCCGAAGTAGAAGACGTCGTCGTGGGGCAGGTCCAGATGGGCCGCCAAGACGGTCACTTGCAGCCACGTGTTGCGGATCGTGTTGTCCGGCCAGATGATTGTCACCCGGTCGCTGCCGCCGGTGCCGGCGCCCGCGGTGAACGTCACCGAACTCGGCGACGGCGCCACGGGCCAATCGCCCGGCATGTCGTCGTTGCCGACATGGAAGAGGAAGTCAGCCGCCGCCGGCGTTTTCTCCGCGGGCAGGTTGGCCAGATCGACCATCACGCCGTTGATGCCGCGGTTGTAACTCGTGTAGTTGGCCGACGTGGCGACCTCGCCCGGCAGCAACGGCAGCTTGTCGGTGGCGATTGCCGCGTGGTCGTCGGCATTGGCCGTCGGGTCGTTGTCGTCGAAGAACGACCGATTGTAGAAGATGTGTCGACCGAGTACGACGGTGTCGAACGAGGCGACGCCGGGTGTGGTTGCCGCGGCGATCCAGTTGGTCGCGTCGTCGCCCCATGCAGCGATCGAACGACGATGCAGCGAATCGCCCAGCCCGTCCGCGCTGATGGGCCATGGCGATGTGTTGTTGTAGACGACTTCGTCTTCCAGCAGGCCTGGGTAGTAGTCCGGTTCGTCGGTCGGCGGTTCGTCGGGGTATCGCAATTGCACCCGTTCACCGTTGTTCTCGAGTTGACCGCTGTAAGGGCCCGTGGTCGTGATCGGTTGCGTCGCGTTATGGTGCGAAAGGAACGCCGCCAGCAGGTCCGGCTCTGCCACCGGATCGAACGGCAGGATCACGAGCGTCGCGCCCGCGTCGAGCGTTGTGCCGTCGGCAAAGTCGAAATCGATGCCGCCTCGAAGCTTCCACCGCGTCAGGTCGGCCTGGATTGCACTGCGGTTGTAGATTTCGATGAACTCCAAGTCGTCGCTACCGCTCATCGATCCCGGGTTGTAGTGCAGTTCGCTGATCACGACCGAACCGAGCCGCGGCCCGCTGTTCGGGGCACCGGAGGTCCACTGGGTCATCGGGTATAGCGGCCCGGTCGGATCGGGCCAACGCCCCCACGACTTGCCGTTGGCCTGTGCGCCGAACTCGGCGTGGCCGACGAAGTGCGTGAGGTTGCCGTCGCGGTCGGCCCGCATCAGCCAGACGTCGTCGCCATGGGCCGCGTTGAAGGAAAAGTGTTGCGGCAGCGGGTCCAGCGGCGTCGGGTTGAAGTGGTTCTCGTCGAAGACGACGTACTCGCCCGGGCCGAGCAGGTACTCGCCCGAGTTGGGCACCTTCTCCGGAATGCGGAATCGTTTGTAGTTGCCGGTGGCGAACGTCGGGTCCCAGCCCCAGTCGTCGCTCAGGTACCA
>JABMRB010000175.1 GCA_013202865.1 Candidatus Nealsoniibacteriota bacterium
CGTCACCCGAAGGCCGCCGCCGCCTTTTCGGGCCTGATCCGCAGCGCCTCCACCAGCGGCGAGTGGGTGGAAGTCCACAAACCGGATCGCCCCAGCTACGGGTACGGCGATGGCCGGTACGCAAATCGACTGCGGCCGTGGGAGAGCGGTATCAATCTCGACGCGCTGCTCTTCTATCTCACCGGGGCACGGCGGCGAGAAGGGCAAAGTATGACCATCCGTCCTCTTCTGCCGCCGGATTGCGATCGCCTTGTCGTCGACAACATCCCGCTTGGCCGCGGGCAGTTAAAGCTGACCGTTACCCGCGACGGACAGCAGGCTCGCTATACCGTCACGAATACGTCCCAAGAGCGATTGACGGTCGACGGGAAGACGCTTGCCCCTGGAGATTCCTTGCAGGCCACGGCGTCACTGCCGATGCCGCCCGGCACTGAGGATGCGCCCCCGGGCACCTACCGGGAGCCGCTGCGCTGGGGCCAGCGCGTGCGCCGTCTCTCCATCACGGCGCAGAGGCAAGCGCCTGCGGACGGCGTCCAACTGCTTGACGTGGGGTTGCCCTTTTCTGCGAAAGATTTGGCCGTCTTTCTGGCGCAGCGCCCCGCCACGGTCAAAGAGATTGAGATCCATTCGTCTGCCCAGCCCTATAACCGTACGACGCTCAAACCGCTCATGCAGGTGCTAGACCATCCGGCGGTGAAGAAGGAGCTTGAGCAGTTTCGAAAGGACGGGGGCCGCGTCCTCATACCACACTTTTTGCGGGCATTCGAACTGCACGGCCCCGTGGCGGATCCGGATCAGAACCTGTTGAAAAAGGATCCGCCCATCATTACCGCCGCCTACAACGCCACCCAGTGGGTGCGTCACGAGTCCCCGTCCAGCTACATCAATCTTGACGCGGTGTTGCGGCCTAACGATCTTGTCGCGGCGTTTGCCCGCTGTGTGCTCGTCGCAAAGCGGCCATGCCGGCTGACGTTCTCCATCGGGGCGGACGATGGTGTGGTCCTGTGGGTCGGTGGGCGCCGCGTCGTGGAGCGTCTGGGTTTCAATCACCATCAGTTCGGGCGTGACCGGGTCACGGTTGAACTGCCGAAAGGCGAGACGCCGGTTGTTGTAGGCGTCCACGACATCAACGGCGCCTGGGGCTTTTCACTGCGAATCAGCGATGAGGAGGGGCTGCCGCCGGAAGGGATTACCGTGAAGTCTCTCGCTGCTGGGAGTAAGGTAGTTCCGTAGAGCCGCCGAGCCGACCGACCACACCCTGTTTCACTTCAACGCCATGCCATCGATCCAGATCCGCAACGGCGGGGCTCCCCACGAGTCGAAACCGATGGTGAGGTAGTTCAGGGTGGCGGGCAGATCACCCTCCAACTTCCATTGCGGACTGCCGGCTAGTGGCAAAACCAGGTAGCTCCAACCTTCGCGTTCCTCATTGTTCGGGCGCGCACTCATTAAGTCGGCTGCTGGGGTAAGCACGGCAAACTTCTCCTCCGACTCGTAGAGCGTGACGACCGGTTGCAGCCCCTGCCAGGCGGGCACGTTCTCGTTGATCGCCTTGACCCAAAAGACCAGTTCCTTCTTGCCTTTCAACGGCAAACCCGCGTTCTTCGACGCTGGATACAACAGGCTCACTCGCATTCCGCTGTAGGGCTCCACGTGGACCGCCACCGACGACTTGCCCGCGATCCGTACCCGTTCGTCGTCGCGGTAGGCGACCTTCGACTGCGGGTCGATCCAGCCCCAATCAGCGGCTTGGCCCTCGGTGCCGTGCTCCGTGCAATCTTCCACCGCGTAGAAGTCTCGCCAAGCCAGGTCGGATAATCGCCCGTTGTCGACGGTCAGGCCGACACGGTAGAAGCCAGGCCTCTGGAAGACGTGCCGGACGCGCGCTTCGCGGGCGACCGTGCCGTCGCCGAGATCCCAGCGGAATCGCAACGGGTGGCCCTGCGGATCGCTGCTTCCCGACGCGTCGAGAACCACCTTCTGGCCGACGATGCCGCGTGACGGACCGTCACAGACGGCCTTAGGTGGCGAGTTTACCGCCGGTTCCTCGGGTAACTCGACAAGGTTGGTCACTTGGCCATCGTTCTGCACGTCGGCCACCCGGCTGTCGCGGAAGACATTGCCGGCCAGGTGGACCCAGTCAGCCTGCCGCATGTAGATCCCCCACCGGTTCTCGGCCAGCGTGTTCTGCTCGATGATCCAATGAAACGCCTTGAATTTGGGACCTTCGGGGTTCGTGTCGCCGACCAGGGCAATGCCGGCGCCGTTGTTGCCCACGCACTTGTTGCCGCGCACCACCGTGTGACTGGAGGGCCCAAACATGAAAACGATTCCCGCATGACCCGCATCGGGTAGGTGCGGCGAGTTGTGGTGCCCGGTTGGGACACCGTTGTAAGAGGCCTCGTTGTCGATCAAGACCGTCTGATCGGATGCTCCGAGCCAAAAACCGTAGCTGCCGTGGTTGGCCTTGTTGCCCCGGTAGACGTTCCGGGGAGACCAGGCCTCGACGCAGTTGTTGTGGGCGTACGACATGTCGTTGCGTTCAAACAGGTTGCCGGTGCTCACCCAGCCGTTGAGTACGCGCACGAACACGCCGTCGCCGCCGTGTGTACAGTCATTCTCGATCAGGCGGTTGTCGTTCGAGCCGCTCTCGATCAGCACACAAGTCGAATCCCGGGCGTGTACCTCGCCGGGCTTGATCCGCAGCCCGTAACTGAAGTCGTTCTTGCGGATCAGGTTCCGGC
>JABMRB010000176.1 GCA_013202865.1 Candidatus Nealsoniibacteriota bacterium
AATAAGCACTTGGAGTGTCCGGCAAATCGGCGCCACCTCAGCTCACCGATCACAATCGGGCGGCGGAGCAACTGCTTCGCTCAGAGACGAAGTTTCGCACGTTGTACGATTCGACCAGCGACGCGGTCATGCTACTCGACGAAGAAGGCTTCTTCGACTGCAACGACGCTACGGTGCGCATCTTCGGATGCAAGGACAAAGCCGAGTCGCCATGCATCCCGCCGATCTGTCTCCGGCTGAGCAACCCTGCGGCACCAGCTCTCTGATCCTAGCCGACCGGCGAATCGCTACCGCCGTGGCCTCGGGTTATGGCTTTGCGATGGGCGAGCTTTCCGGGCAACTGCTTTTCGCCAACGCAGCCACTCTCCGGATCGTCGAGGAGGAATCTGAAGAGGCTTTTACCAACAAGACATTCTACCAGTACTACGTCCCTGAGGACGCCGAACGCCTGAAACAGGAGAAGCTCACCAACATGCGTGCCTCCGGCAGCGACCGCAACATTCTCCTAAAACCGGCTCGACGTCTCTCGCTCGAAGAAGCCCTGGAGTTCATCGAGGCCGACGAACTCGTCGAGATCACACCGACCCAAGTTCGTCTGCGCAAGATCATCCTAAGAGAAACCGACCGCCGCCGCGCGGCGCGGGCCAAGGTGAAGAATGTCAGGGGGTGTGAGGGGCGTTGTAATTGTAATACAGTTCAACTCCCTGCAAGCCACAGCCCCGGGACATTTACCCGGGGAATAGGTACGACACGCTCAGCTTGATGCTCCACTCCGGTGCCGGTCCCTTGTGGAAATCGTCCGGGGTATAGGCCCCCGTCACGAAGATATTCATCGGCTGCCCACCGAAGGTATGCACCTTGCCCAGGCGAAGTTGCAGAGGCATTGCGAAGTTGCCCGAATCGGTGTTGAACGACCACAGATCATCGCCCCAGCCGGTGAACCAGCCATTGCCAAGCTGACGGACGATGATCGGCTGAAACATGAGAGACTTCGAGCCCTTGTCGTCGAAAGGGAAGTTGTAGTAACCGACCAGACCGAATTGCCAATTCTCGATCGCTGTGTACATGACCACGAACGTCGGTGAGAACTTCCAGCTTTGTTCACCCAATTCCGGCCGTGTCGCCGTGGGGGCCATGAAGCCGGGACCAACTCCCACGGATCCCCAATCCGTCGGATGGTTGAGAATGCTAATGAACGTGAAGTCACCGAGCCCCGACTGATTGTCCAGTGGGATGGAAAAGCCGCCATCGTTCGGAGGACCGATTGGGATTGAGCCGTCGGGATCGGCCGTCGTGATCACGGGCAAAGTCGACCTTGTAACCCAGGTCGGAAACAGCTCCCATCCCGTCTTGAATGGCTTCACCATCTGCAGTCCGAGTGTATGTGAGAACCCGCTGGCTTCGTACGTGTTGGGAACGAACGTGTTTTGGATCTGGAAGATGGTCAGATCGGACGTTGGATTGTTGGCGGCTGCGGCCAGATCCCCACTTCCGCCACCACCCGAACCTGCCGCGTCTTGGCCGCGGATCACGAAGATGTTCTGTCCCCAAACGGGATTCGCCAAGGCGGCGATGATCAGGGCTGCGTATACTTCCGTTCGTCTCATCTTGACGTGGTTCCTACTGGCTGAGGTAACTCCCCGGCGCGCAGAACGCCCAGGGCAAAGGTGACCCAATAGATTCCATCGGAAAAGCAGAGCGGAAACTGCCGCATCGACGCCGACGCCCCCCCTAGCTTGCCAGACCGTTGCGACCGTGTGGAGACGGGCGGCCACACAGGCGTCTGCCACCCCGAATAATCGCTACCAACGGCAGAAACCTCGTAGTCTCGACCCAGCGCAGGTCGGTGTGTCCACGTGAGGCCCGGCTGGATTCCCTGGAGATTCAGTCAATACCCACGGTAGAACTGGGCCAATTGGCACCGCGGCCGCATCTCGAGTAGGCTCACGGAGTCGTCATGCGACGAACTCTTCGGCACCGTGGGCTAAGATTAAGCAGCGCCTATCGATGCGATGGGGGGTGCCCGACTCACGACACTCGCGCCGACGATCCAGACTTGGATGTGGTATGACGGATACAACTGTTGAACGTTCCGCCCTCTCGCTCTCCATGTACGGTTACGCGGCCATGGCCGTGGCGGGGTTGGTGTTCGCGGGGCTGACCGGGTCGGGGGCCATCTTGCTCGACGGGGCCTACTCGCTGGTGTCGTTTCTGATGGTGCTGCTGGCCAGACGCGTAGCCAAGCTGGTGGAAACGCCCGACTCGGACAACTTCCATTTCGGCTACGCGTATTTCGAGCCGCTGCTGAACACGATCCGCGGGCTGCTGATCCTGCTGCTGGTGGCATTTGGCGTTGGCACCGCCCTGATCGCGATGTTCAGCGGGGGACGGCCTCTGAACGCCGGGATGGCCCTGATCTATGCCGTCATTATTGGCGCGATCTGCATTAGTCTCTCGGTCGTGCAGCGGCGCAATGCGAAGCGAACTGGATCTCCGCTGTTGGAGGTCGATGCCCGCAACTGGCTGATCGACGGGATGCTCACGGTCGCCGTGGGCGTAGCGTTTCTCGGCGCGTTTGTGCTTTCGCGAACGGCCTGGGCGGATTGGGTCGCGTACGTCGATCCGGCCGTGGTGATCGTGCTGGGCATGGTGATGCTGCCCACGGCTCTGTCAATCGTGCTGGGCAACGTGGGCGAGTTGCTGCACGTGGCCCCGGAACACACGGTTCAGGAGGAGATCCGGCAGCGCCTCGACCAGGCAACCGACGGACTCGCCCTGCGGCAGTGCGACGTACGGATGGTCAAAGTGGGGCGCTATTTCTACGTGTTGGTGAAACTGATTGTCGGCGACGACTTTCACTGTAACGAGATCGGGCAGCTCGACGGCATCCGCAACAACATCGCGGCCGCACTTGCCGGCTGCCATCCCCGTTTGGTGCTCGACGTGGTCTTCACCGCCGACGACCGCTGGGTGCTCGGGTTGGTCGGCGGCGAGAAGAAAGGAGATGAGAAGACAAAGCACAATACTTGAACAAAGCGTTTGGGCAACAGCCCCACACAGACTCTAATCGATCCAGACAAAAGGAGCTTCCACTCATGAGAACAACTCAACTTTTTCGACGATGGCTTGCGGTCACGATCGCGCTGGCGACGTTGGCATGCTGCACCACTGACGCACTTGCCCAGAACCAAGGCGGCGCGGCGACACGGGGAGCAAGGCGCCAGGCGAAGCGTCCCAACATCCTTGTGATCTGGGGTGACGACATCGGCTATTGGAACGTCAGTGCCTACAACCAGGGAATGATGGGCTACAAAACGCCAAAAATCGACTCGGTGGCGAAGGAAGGTGCTCTCTTTACCGACTGGTACGCCCAGCAGAGCTGTACCGCCGGACGGGCGGCCTTTATCACCGGCCAGCATCCCTTCCGCACCGGTCTGCTTACCATCGGCATGCCCGGCTCGGACCAAGGGATCGGCGACGGGATGGTCACCCTTGCCACGCTCCTCAAGCCACACGGCTACACGAGTGGGCAGTTCGGTAAGAACCATCTCGGCGACCAGGACAAACATCTGCCAACTGTCCACGGCTTTGACGAGTTCTTCGGCAACCTCTACCATCTCAACGCCGAGGAAGAGCCCGAGGGCTACTATGGCCCGTCCCATAAAAAATGTCCCATTGGGGTTGACGGAAGATGAATATGAGACGATAAGTCTCGCCCATGAGCGAAGGAACGCATTTTGCATCGGATGTTCGTCGACAGGCAGCGGTTGCGGTGGTGGAAGGGAT
>JABMRB010000177.1 GCA_013202865.1 Candidatus Nealsoniibacteriota bacterium
GGTAGACGCCGCGTGTCTTGAGAAGTCAGGCTCGTCCGGTGACCACATTTCGGACCTGGCAAAAGAAAGGCACCCAAGTGGGTGCCGGAGTATGGTTAGGGCCGAGGGTGCGTAGGCCGAAGCCTAGCACCGAGGGCCCATGATATCTTCTTCAACGATTGAATTATACCGTGAATCGCGGGCCGGTCAAGGGTATTCTCTCGACTGGACCCCTATCGTCAGTACAAACGCCCATCTTAACAGAAAGAATTACCAGGGCCGTTTCACCCCTAACACCACCCAAATTCACCCCAAACACCACATTAGTTTGGGTGGCGTTAACTTGACTTAGGGCGATCAATGAGAAACGGTCGTCGACGTAACCTGTTAATGCGACATGAGTTCGGACCACCCTCCCGCACCGGCCGTCGACGTAAGTAATTTAAGGCAATTCCTGCCAAACACGGTTTTCGTCAATGTGCATAACTCGTTGTCCTGTCAGGGGTTACGACGAAATCGCGACCTAATGTTGATTTTGGCGGAAGAATCCAATCAACCGTTCTGAGCTGATTCTAATCGACGTAACTCCTTATTTCAAGGCGACTTAATGGTCGCCGCCGCCGCGCTGCGGGGCCGCTCGCAAAACGCAAACCGGGTGCAATATTGCCCCAAACCCGAATTCACGTACCCTATCTTACCCAAGGCACGGGCTTACCCAAGGCACGGGCTTACCCAAAGCACGGGTCTGCCCAAAGCATGGGATGTATCAGAGGTGCGAGAAGCTGCGATGAACCTGAATTCAGGCGAATGGGGCGACGACTGAATTCTTGCGAATCCAGCTACCCTAAAGAACGAGCGTCGGGCGACGGACGAGGGGCACCCCATGTGGGCGGGGCGATCCTCGTCCGTCTGCTCCGACGCTCTTACCCTGGAGTGGAATTGCCCTCAATTCCACCGCCAGTTGGTCTTGTCGGGGACACCGGCGGCCGACTTGGCTTTGGCCGGCTCGTCGCTCTGCCGGGTCTTGTCGGCGATGACGTAGGAGTTGATCAGCACGCCACCGGAGGCGCTGATTACCCAGTTGCGGCCCTTCTTCATCACGCTGGCCTTGCTGGCGACCTGCTTAGGAGCGGGAAACTCTGCCGTCTTCACGTCGGGCGAGTCGCTCAGCAATGCAAAGGCACCGCCGGCACGCTCGGCCAGTCGCTCTTTGGTGATCAATGCGGTGACCACGGCCAGTTCCATGCAGTTGCGCAGCTCGCCGAAGATCGGCTCCGCCACGGCCAACTCGTCGTACTTAGCGGTCATGTTGTCGGCCCATTGCTTCGCCATCGGATTGGCCTTGCCCGTATGCTCCCGGTCGCCCGCGGCCGTGAGGAAATCCTCTTCGGTCATCGCTTTGACCGATCCGCCGCGAAGTTCCCAGGCGAGTCCGTCGGGGCTCTTGAGCACCTCTTGATAGTTGGGCTCGAGCCACCAGCGGGGCAACATGTTGTTCATCCCCCGCCCGCTTGCTTTGATCATTTGCAGATAGCTGGGCAACCCGCGGACCGGCGACGGCTCGAAGTTCATGGCCAGGCGTTTCATGCGGAAGTCGGCTGCCACCAGCACGCGGGCGAAGTGGCTCGAGGCCGGCACACCCTGGACGGAAATCTGCTGCATACCGAGCGACCGCTCGATACCGGCGGCCGTGGTGCTCGGATTGCCGATCGTGCGGAGCTTGCTTGCGTGGATGCGAAGCCGGTCGAGACCCTCGGGCGTCGGGTCGATCGAACAACTGATGCCACCCTGGGCGGCCTGACGGGCAGAGCGAAACGCCACGAGCAGATCGTCGAGCAACAAGACGGGTTGCCCGTTGTCGACGCCCACGATGTTGCCGCGCCGGTCCGCTTTCCACCCTTGGCCGGGCCCGACCAGCACGATGTCGTGTTCCTCGGGATAGACGAACACGTATTGGATCTGTTGCAGTCCGGCAAGGTATCGGATCTCCGGAGGCAGTTCCTTGTTGCCGGCGTTGAGGCTCGTTTGGATCGCCTCTTCCAGCCGCCGCAGCGATACTTTCCGCAGGGGGGCCGCTTCGTTGAGATCGCCGGGCACTTGCCCTACCGCCTTAGCGGCGAGTTGACCGAGCTTGCCCATGTTGTCGACGGTAGCGTTCTCCAGCAGGCCTTCCGGGTTGATCGAAACACCGCCGACCGCCCGGGTTTGAGAGATCAACTGTGCCTTGGCCTGCGGACCGATCGCAAGAAGGAGGGTCAGAAAGAGCATTACGACGGCGACATAGCGGAGGGTCCGGCCGGCTAACGGGCTCAGGGGTTGCATGTAAATTCTCCTGTGGAAGGTGGCGCGCAGACAATCAACGACGGTTCGATCACCCGCTTCGGTGTTGGTATGGCTGTGCGCTTCGGTGTTCGTATGACATTTTCGTTTAGGCGGGGGGTGCAACTTGCGATGCACCGTTGGAGTTCGCCGGTTAGTCAGCACCGGAGAACGACCTAGACTATTATAGATTATAGTTGGTGGGCACCGCGCGTCCAACCGTTTTGGGTAATTTGGGCGGATGATTGCGCCGCGACGGCGGATGCCCCCCCTTGTGGGTATTGGCGTCGCAGCCCCGTCGTCTGCGACGGGAGCAGTAGTGGGAAAAGTGGCGGAAACCAGCGTGGATTCCCGTCGCAGGCGACGGGGCTAACACGAATTGCGGCTTTACCCAAGAACGGGCAGACCTAAACCGGGGGTCGAATCCGGCTACGGGATTGGCCAGCGTCACCCCGCTGCGGTGTGGTGCTTAGCCCTCTCCTTGCGTTGTCTGGCGTGGTGTGAGTAGATTAGTATAAGAGTGAGTGTTGCCGGTGCGCGTTGCTCGAGACGTCGGGTTTGCACGTGGATCGGCTTGGCGATCCGCCTTATTCCTGGGGATGTCGCTCGTGTCGCAGTTAGCTTATCTGGTGATTCGCGAGGGCGTGAAATGGAGCGACGTGTTTCGGCTGGTGCCGGGCCAGTCGATCACGGTCGGTCGTGCGCCGACTAACCAGATAGTGCTTCAAGACGAGCGGTGCAGCCGTACTCACATCGAGGTTTTCTTGTCGGGCGGGCGGTGGACGCTGCGGGATCTGGACAGCCGCAACGGGACGCTGGTCGGCGAGGATATCATCCACGGCGATCGGGTGTTGCGGGCGGGCGACGTGATCCGCATCGGTCGTTCCCAACTGGTTTTCGTCTACCGGTTGGCCGAGGCTTTTTCCGACTCCGGCACGGCGGTTCGCCCGTCGGGCCAGGGCTTTCCCGATCTGGCCGAAACGGACGCGGACGACGACTCCAGCATCCTGGCGGCGTACCAGCCGACGACGATCACGCACCGCCGCGGTCAGACCCGGTATCTTGAACCCGGCGAGGACGACGAGAGCAGCGTCTCGAAGCGCGGTCAGGCTGCGGGTAAGCTCTGCCGTTTGGCCTTCGAGTTGGCCAAGGCCCCGGACCTTAGCACGGTGGCCGAGTTGGCGCTGAGCGGGCTGTCGTCGGCCACCGCAACCGACGCGACGGCCCTGCTGATGCTGCCTCGCGGCTTCCAGGGGACCCCTACCGGCGATGATTTGGAGGTGGTCGCGTCGCAGAGCACGACGGAGAAGCGGTACCATCGGGTGGCGAATTCGCTGGCGTCGACCGTATTGCGGGAAGGCGAGGCCGTATTGGCGCGCAACGTGATGGGCGACAGCTCGCTGGGCAGCCGCGACAGCAAGGGCGAGATCTACACGACCAGCGTGATCTGTGCCCCGGTCCGCCGCGGACGCCGCGTGTTCGGTCTGATCCACCTCTATTCGACCGACGCGGAGCAGGTCCCCGATCCGGAGGATCTCGAATTCACGCTCGCCGTGGCCGACACCCTGGCCGTGGCCCTGATCAACCTGAACCGCCGTCAGGAACTGGCCGAGAGGGTCACACAAGTCAGCACGGAGAACGTTCAGCTTCGCGAACGCCTCGGCGTCGAGAAGGAGATCGTCGGCGAGAGCCCGGTGATGCGGGAAGTGGCCGAGGAGATCCGTCGCGCGGCAGCCAGCAACGCCACTGTGCTGATCCGCGGCGAGAGCGGCGTGGGTAAGGAACTGGCTGCCCGGTCCGTGCATTATTCCAGCCCGCGTCGCGAGCAGGTGTTCGTCTGTTTGAACTGTGCGGCGCTGGCCGAGGATCTTCTAGCCAGCGAGCTATTCGGACACGAGCGTGGTGCATTTACGGGCGCGACGGACCGAAAGATCGGCAAGTTCGAGGCCGCCCATCGCGGTACGTTGATGCTCGACGAGATTGGCGAGATGAGTCCCGGCATCCAGGCCAAGTTTCTTCGCGTGCTCGAGGGGCATCCGTTCGAGCGGGTCGGCGGCAACAAGCCGGTCAACGTCGACGTCCGCGTGATCGCCGCCACCAACCGCGACCTCGAAAAGGACGTGGGCGAGGAGCGGTTCCGACGCGACCTCTTCTTCCGGCTCCGTGTCCTGGAGATCGTGGTACCTTCGCTGCGCAAGCGGGGCGACGACATCGTGCTTTTGGGTGACTTCTTCCTGAAGAAGTTCAACGCGGAGACCGGGCGGAAAATCCTCCGCTTCACGCCCGGGGCTCTCGACAAACTGCGAAACTACCTTTGGCCGGGAAACGTCCGGGAGCTGAAGAACGTGATCGAGCGGGCGGTGGTACTCTGCCGCAGCCGGGAGATCGACGAAGACGACCTGCTGCTGACGAACCTCGCCACGGCCGGCGACAGCGAGGAGCGGGAGGTTGCCGAGGGCCAGTTCGCCCCGACGTCGCTGGCCGACATCGAGCGGGTACACATCCTGGCCACGCTACATCACACCGGGTGGAACAAGAGCCGCGCGGCCGGCATTCTAGGCATCGAGCGCTCAACCCTCGACCGCAAGATTCGCCGCTACGAACTGGGCGAGGAAGCCCCGCGACGGCAGTAGGTGCGGTCTCCTCGTTCCCAGGCTCCGCCTGGGAACGCACTGTCTTCGAGGCTCCGCCTCGCCAGCATCGGTATTCGCAAGCACAGGGGTAGCACAGTCTGCTGCTATTCGATCAGCTCGAGGGACGCGGGAACCACGTCATTCGTATCGTCACCGAACTCGACCTTCCAGCCCGCGTAGTGGGCCCAGTTAAGAACCCCTTTACCGAGGTCGAATTCGACTTCTCCCACTCCCGCTGAATGTCTATCCGATGGCTCCCACCACACGGCCGACACGCCGCAAACGCACCCATCCTCGAACGCGACAGTGACTATCTCGGAACGGCAGCACCCAGATTCTCGACACACACACCTTGCATTCTGCTGCGAGTTAGTCGGTTTTCCCAAGACAGAGACGACCTCGTCTTCAGACATCCCGAGCCGGATCTGCTCCGACAGCCCGGTCTTCTTAGCGAGAGCCCATTCCGTCCGCTCGTTCTCCCGGACGCATGCGATAATGTTGACGGCCTGCCCGTCTTCAAACCGCACCGCCACACTTTCTTTCGATTCATCCCATGTTGCATCCTTGCCCGGAGAGAATGTCGAGTAGTCCTCACCCAAGAGCAGCATGACCTCGGGCTCCGACATACCCAATTCAATCCTCTTGGCAAGCTGGCTCGTTGGCAGTTCGGGGATTAGCTTCCGGGTTGCATCAATGGACCGCTGCAATTCGGAGATCACCTTGAGCCTTGGTCTGTTCGCCTCCAATTCGTCCTCCAGTGCCTTCATCCGGCGTTCGAGACGCTCCAGATTGGCACTCAACTCGCCGACGTCCGCGTTGCCGGAATTCGATTGAGAATCGGAACACGCAGACGCCACAAGACAGACGAGAGTAATTGCTACAACGCGAAAAGCAACCATGACGAACCTCCTCCGACGTTCAGGGTGAAACAGTCGCCCGTGGAGCGTATTTCACGTAGACGGTTGAGTCAAGGGCAGATATGTGCCGTGTGCGGGCCATCTGGAGCCACTTGGCCACCGCATGCGCCACGGAAGCGAGAAGTCGACCTTCGCCCGGGTGTCCCCGGCTCGGATCTGTGGTACAATTCCGCCGGTAGTTCGGAACCCACAAACAGCTCAACCCTTGAGGATATTTCCGATGAAGAGAATGCTCTCGCAACGTTGTCTTGCGACACTCGTCAGCAGCCTGACCGTTGTGTTGGTCGGCACGGCTTTCGCCCCGCGCAGTTCGGCGGCCGATTCCGCCGTCAACATTGCCGTCGTGGCGGAACCGTCCAGTTCGCACGTTTCCGGCGATACGTCGCTTGCGGCACTTCACGACGGGCATGCCCCGGATAGCTCGCACGTCCGCGGCCGGGGATCGTACGGCAACTGGCCCAGCAAGGGTACGCAGTGGGTGCAGTACGACTGGAGTCGACCCGTCAACACCGCGAAGGTCGACGTCTATTGGTGGGACGACCGCCAGGGTGTCCGCCTGCCCAAGGCATGCCGGCTGCTCTACTTCGACGGTGATAAGTTCGTGCCGGTCGACAAGCCGTTGGGTCTGGGCGTCGCGGCAAGCCAATACAACACGACGACGTTCAAGGAAGTCCGTACGTCGAAGCTGCGGCTGGAAATCGACGGTGACGGCAATTACTCGACCGGCATTCTGGAATGGAAGGTCTATAACTCGGGCAAGTTGCCCAACTTTCCACCTTCGGTCGCCGCGGGCGACGATCGTGTGGTCGTGCTCGGCGGGAAGACCTACCTGGCCGGCCAAGTGAAGAGCATGGGCACCAAGGGCGCCGCGACGAGCGTGGCCTGGAGCAAGGCGTCCGGCCCCGGTTCGGTCGATTTCGCCGACGTCGCCACACCGGTCACCACGGCGGCCTTCTCCGCCACGGGCGATTACGTACTGAAACTCACCGTCGGCAAGGACCCTCTGAGTGCGTTGTCCACCTTGGCGGTCAAGGTGATTGCCGCGCCGCCGGCGACGCACCTGGAACCGATCGACACGGGCCCCTACAAGATCGACAGCCCGTTGTGGAACGCCCGTGCGAAGGCCCTGATCGTCAACTGGATCCCGCATTGCATTGCCAAGATCTCCGACCCGGACTTGCCGCAAGGCGGCATCAACAACTTCATCGACGCCGCGAACAAGCTGGCCGGCAAGCCGCACGCGAATCACCGAGGTTACGTATTCTCCAACGCTTGGATCTACAACACGATCGAGTCGATCTGCGTGGCGCTGATGATCGATCCACAGGGCGACCGCGAGATGATCGAAGCCCAGAAGGCCATGAAGGCGACGTTGGAAGACTGGATTCCGAAGGTCCTCGCCGCTCAGGAGCCGGACGGATACCTGCAGACGGTCTTTACGCTCAGCGACCGCGAGCACTGGTCGCCGAAGCATCGCAACGACCACGAAGGCTACGTGGCCGGCTATTTCCTTGAGGCGGCCGTCTCGCACCACCTCTTGACCGACGGGGCCGACACCCGGCTGTACGACGCGGCCAAGAAGCTGGGCGATTGCTGGTGCGACAACCTGGGCCCGGCGCCGAAGAAGCCCTGGTACGATGGCCATCAAGCGATGGAGATTGCCCTGGTCCGCTTCGGCCGGTTCGTCAATCGCGTGGATGGAGAAGGCACCGGAGAGAAGTACATCGCGCTGTCGAAGTTCCTGCTGGACTGCCGCAACGACGGACACAAGTACGACCAAAGCCACGTGCCGGTGCAGCAACAGTACGAAGCGGTGGGACACGCCGTCCGGGCGTCCTACTCTTACGCCGGCATGGCCGACGTGGCACTGGAGACCGGCGACGTCGACTACCACAGTGCCGTCGCGTCGCTTTGGGACAGCATCGTCAACCGTAAGTATTACGTCACCGGCGGCATCGGCAGCGGCGAGACCTCCGAAGGGTTCGGCCCGGACTACTCGCTACGCCACAACGGCTACTGCGAGGCGTGCTCCAGTTGCGGCGAGATCTTCTTCCAGCACAAGCTGAACATGACCTATCACGACGCCAAGTACGCCGACCTCTACGAAGAGACGCTCTACAACGCCCTGCTCGGGTCGATCGATCTGGAGGGCAAGAATTTTTATTATCAAAACCCGATGGAGAGCAGTCGCCCCCGCTATGATTGGCACGGCTGCCCCTGCTGCGTGGGCAACATCCCGCGGGTGCTGCTGATGCTGCCCACCTGGACCTACGGGCGCAGTGACGACGGCATCTACGTGAACCTGTTCGTCGGCAGCACGGTGACGCTCGGCGACGTGGCCGGCACCGACGTCGAGATGGTTCAGGCCACCGATTATCCGCGTAGCGGCAAGGTGTCGATCACCGTCAATCCCGCGGTGGCGAAGCAGTTCGGCGTGATGGTTCGCATACCGAATCGTAGCGTGAGCGACCTGTACAGTTCCACGCCGACGTCGGACGGCATCACTTCACTCACGGTCAACGGCCAGCGGATCACACCGCCGATGAAAAAGGGCTACGCGGTAATCGCACGGAAATGGAAGGCCGGCGATAAGATCGATCTGGTCCTGCCGATGAAGATCCAGCGGATCAAGGGCATCGACAAGATCGCCGCCACCCGCGGTCAGGTAGCGCTGCGCCGCGGCCCGCTGATCTACGCCGCCGAGAGCGCCGACCAGAATCTCGACAACGTCCTCAGTCCGAAATCCGCCTTGAAGACCGAGTGGCGACCCGATTTCCTCGGCGGAGTAACGGTCATCCGAGGCACCTGGGCCGATGGCTCGGCGCTGACGGCCATCCCGTATTACATCCGCAACAATCGCGAAGTCGACACGCCCGAGGGTAGTCGGCCGGTGCGTTCGGTCGTGTGGCTGAAGGATCGGTAGGGTGCGTTGGAGTGGTTTGCGGGGCGGCTGACCTTGTGGGGTGGCTGGGGCAAAGCGCAGCGGTGCCCCA